>JABDAN010000130.1 GCA_013289175.1 Bacteroidota bacterium | reverse complement strand
TATTACTGGGCGCATTCCCATCCGCTCCGCACTTTCCGTAGTGGTTGCTCCCGGTGATGAAAATGGCCTGATGCCTGAAACACCCACCATTGCCGAATTTTTTAAGAAAAACGGATATTCTACTTATTTCTCCGGAAAATGGCATTTGGGTGACCAGCCTAAATTTTATCCCATTGAACACGGGTTCGATGAAATGAAAGAATTCGCAGCCTACTACCCCGGGGTCTATTCCTACAGCGACACGGCGTTTTTCATGCATCCCTGGTTTCCTTCCTATAATCCGGAATACCTGAGTATGTACAATGGTGTCGTAAACCGTTATGAATGGGAGGGGGTAGCGGGTAAACCGGCGACCAGGGTAGCTGAAATTACGTACGATTATCTGGCAGAATTTGACGTAAGACAGGCCAACTCAGCAATAGAATACATCAAAGCACATGCAAATGCTTCTGCTCCGTTTTTCATGGATGTCAATTTCATGAAGATGCACAATCCCAATCATCCTTCCAAGGCATTCCAGGGCAAGTCTCATCTGGGAAATTATTCTGATGCACAAATGGAATTGGATGATAACATCGGTCGCATCATGGATGTGGTTCGTCAAGTGGCTCCCAACACCATTGTCATCATAACGGCCGACAACGGTGCATGGCAGGATGCTTATCCTGATGCGGGTACGACACCTTTTCGGGGTGAAAAAAGGATCCGCTTTTGAAGGTGGATGGAGGGTTCCGGGTGTTATGTGGTGGCCTGGTAAAATTCCATCCGGCGCGCATTATGATGAAATGATGTCTCATATCGATGCCTGGCCAACCCTGGCTGCCTTGGTTGGACTCACTCCACCGCCTACCGGGGAATGGAAAGACAATAATGGCAAACCCATTTATTTTGATGGTATCGACAACAGCGCCTATGTACTGGGAAAGGCCAAACATTCCGCCCGCAACAGCTGGGTCTATGTGGATGGAGAGAATTTTCTGGGAGCAAGAGCTGATATTGGAGGCGACCCCAACAACTCCGATATTAAAATTGCCTGGAAATATCTTTGGACTTCCAAAGACTCCTGGCTGGGTTCAACACAGAGCCTCGGAGCCATTGGTTCTTGTTATAATTTGACCATGGATCCTTATGAAAAATACGATATGACTTTCAATGGAGCTGCTCCCATGCGGAATATGTCGACTTCTCCGGGTAAGTACGCAGGCCAAGACAATGGCTGGATTTTATCGCTGATTTATCCTGTAGTAATCGCTTTTGACCAGTCCATTATGAAATATCCCAGTATCAAAAGATTTCCCGGTGGTGCTTCCAACGATTTGCAACCCAATTTGCAAAATCCAGGAAACCCTGTGCCGGCGCTCGATCCGGCCCATCCTCCCAGAGTCACCAGTGCTGGAGATTAAACCAGTCGATGGGTTCTTCCTAAGGGGTTATAATAAGCGGGCTGTCTGAATGGCCCGCTTTTTTATTAACTTCCGCCAAAGCAAAAAATTGAATAAAGCTATAACCACCCTGCCGGCGATCGCAGTTCGAAGTGTTGCAACCGGCCTTTTTATGATGGCTTTTTTCACCGGACTCTGGACGGGAATTGCTTGGGGCGGTTTAATCGGAAGCGCTGGCCAGTGGGTACTCGGTCTGTTCGTTTTGTGTGTGATTTTTTTCGTCGTGCAAGCGATCGGTTTTTTAAAAGCTGCCAAATCCTATCCTTCTATCCAGACTCCAGAAGAAGTCAAGCAAGGGAAAAAAATGGGCATGTGGTTCGGAATCATATTTGGTGCAGAAGGACTTTTCATAGTGTTGGCCATTAACCTGGTAAACAATATGGGTCACCCGGATTTAATTATTCCGTCCATAGCGCTGGTTGTTGGATTGCACTTTTATCCGATGGCCTGGATATTTAAAAGAAAAATAGACTACTGGCTGGCCACATGGGCTACGGGGATTGCCATTTGCGGAATTATTTTTACGCTCCATAAAAGTTTCCTCTATACAACCATCCTGGCATTTGTAGGGATTGGATTGGCGATGGCCACCACCGGTTACGGACTATATATGGTCTACTATGGCAGGAAAATGATTCGCGAAAACCCTATCGCATAGCATAGACTACGATATTAACGCCGAATTTTGTATTGTCCTCTGCCAGGAACCTCTTGTTTCTGAAATCATAATCCCATTCACATCCATAATCTTTGTTGCTGTACAACACGCCGATCCGGCCTCGAATTTCGATCGCTTTGAGATAGTCGTGGATCAGGTCATCACCCCACCCGTTTAATTCAAAGGCAGTAGGCGGAGGGCCTTTGTCGAAATGAAAAAAGCATCGGTATATTTCGTGGGTCTTTGGAATTTTCTGAAGGCAGTCATTGCCAAATAACTGGTTCATTTGTGCTTCGAAAGATTTGGCAAACAGTCCATCGATATCGTGGTTGCAGTCATCGGCAAAAACAAATCCGCCTTGTTCAACATATTTTTTAAAATTGTTCGCTTCGGTGTTGTCAAATTGAACCAGTTTATGACCGCTGATATAACAAAATGGTGCGTTGAAAATTTCATTGCTGTCCAGGTCAATCACTTTTTCCTCCGAATTCACAGGAATGGTGGTATACTCAATGAG
>JABDAN010000129.1 GCA_013289175.1 Bacteroidota bacterium | reverse complement strand
GACAATTTTTAAGTGAAAAGCATCGTAATTGTACTCCCCTCCATAGAGGCCTTTGATTCCTTTGGAGTATTGAAAAGTGATAACTGGAAATTTATTGGCGATGGCTCTTCGCCCTACTTTATTTTCAAAAAATTGTTCGTTGGGCGCCCAGCGAACGGTTAAAGAGATTTCACCGGTCGTGATTTCCGGAATGGTATCAAGCTGCTGAGGCACCGGCTCCTTTACGTATACAAGTGATCCGGCTGGCTGTTGTCTCCAGTATTTAGTTCCCAGGATATAGGAAAAATGGTTTCCAAATTCATGTACATAAGAAAATCGGAAGATGTCACTGTACAACCAGTTGGAATTGTAACCGCGGGTAAAGGAGGATAAAAAGGTGTTGCCGTTTGAAAAAATATCTTCCTGACCCGGATTTTTTAGGTCATGCAGGTAGCTCGCCTGTATGTAGTTGAATGGATAACTGTAAATTGACCGGTTGTTAAAGGAGTAGGATCCGGTAAGCATGTATTTAAAACGGTCGTCTTTAAATCCATATCCCAAATAACCATCCAGGTAAAACCGCTTGCTTAGTTTGTAATTGGTTCTACCTCCAAATTGGGGCCTTTGTCCTTCGACGGAGTTGAATGAATAAAAAGTCTGTATGGGGCCGATATCAAATTTCCCTGCAGATTTATAGCCAACAAAATACAATGTCGCAAAATCCATGAGCCTTTTATAAGAGGGCATTTTTACCAGACTGTCTGCATTTGAATACGTTTTAGCCTGAGACGGGGTAAGGGGAATCGGTCGATTTTCAGTCCAAAAGCCAGCCGATTCCTTAGATGACATGGGCAGGCTATCCAGAGCTGGTCCTTGAAACACCCGGTCTGATAAAACGGAATCCGAAAAATCATAGATGGATATTTTTCTATCCCCAAATACACCCGGACTTTTGGGAAAGGGACTGAAAAAAGCAAGCATATCCGATTCAGCCAAATGGTAATGACCTCCTGAATCCTTTTCAAAATCTTGTTTAAGTTCAAAATTTCTGACATAGTTCATATTAATATGTTTACTGACTCCCAGTTCTACCTTGGTAACAGCATAAGTCCCGTCGAGTATTATCCATAGTGTACCCCGGAAAAGCAAGTCTTCAGGATTTCTGGGCGTAAAATATAATTTGACAATGCTCCGTCCATTTTCAACGATTGTGTCCCGAATAAAGTACATGTACAGTGCGGGAGCAACGTCCGATATGGGGCTCACAAATTGCATGGTAAAGGCGGAGATATTGTTGTCATAAATATTGATATCATTGAACAAATAGTGCAGTGCGCCCTGAATGCCCCTCATATCAATATATTCACCATAGTCTACCGTTTTCTGGGCCAGAATGAGTTTTTTGTATTTCTCCGAATTTTTTCGGTAAAAATTGTCTGAAAGCATTTCCTGCAGATATATAGAATTAAGTGATTTACCCTCGACGATGGTTGTATCCGTATTTTCAAAAAAAAACTTGAATTTCTTCAACAAAAAGTTTTGAGTGATTCTAATCCACGGACCATCCGTAAACATTTGAGTCTTCTCATATTCCTTGTAAGAAGAATAGGAATTTGCTCCAGGCCCGTTCCGGAATTTATTCGCGATGACCTTCCGGATCAATTCAACAGCCGGATTGTTTTTGTTCCTGTACTTGCCTCTTTTTGCATTGACAACCACGTCTTCCAGTGTGGTATAAGATTTTGAAAGCAATATGGTTAATTCCTGAGTCGATTCATTGGTTACCCAATAGGTTGCAGAATGATAACCCGTAATGCTAAAGGTTATTTTTTTGACAACCTGGTCAACGGTAATGGAGAATTTACCCGCGGCATCGGTAAGGCCGCCCTTGCGGCTGTTACTCAGGGTAATGCTTACATTCTGCAGAGGAGTTTGGGTAGCCGAATCGGCCACTTTACCCATAATAATTTTTGTCTGTGCAGAGCTGAATTTGGCTAGGGAAAATGCGATGAGTAATATGGGAATTGGCCTATAAATCTGGATTATATTAGTTATTCTCAATACGTTCTTTGCAAGCAAAGGGATGCCGAGTGTCATTTATCCAGTCAAATTATTCATCATCGAAGTTCCCAATTTTTCCCCAATGTGATATCTCGGTTCTCCATTCAGGTTTGCTTGTTTTGTCTGGTAAAATTCGTCCATCTGAAGTCTGCTCTTTTTTCAAAGAATATTAAACAGCACTCATCCGCTTCGGGATTTATTAATGCAAATACCTGCCATGGTCTTAAACTAAAATGAATAAAGAATGACTTTTTATTCCTGCTGACATTTTTACAAATTGTGAGAATATTCGTTTCAACCTTTGACGGTTTAATCCCGAACGCACCAGGCGTCATAATGGATGATGGATGTGGTCACAGGTCCCAAACCCGATTTATGAATTCGTGTTGTCTTTGAATATCTTTTTTCAAAAATTAAATATGCAGGCTCAAATAAACGGTTACTCAGATAAACCATACCCGGCTGATAAGATCCGAAAGAAGATTGGTTTCCCGATTCGCCAGTATTATGGTTCTGGATATTCGGCATTTCTATCCTCAATTCCATCATATTACGTTAATAGATTATTTATTTTATTTTTATATTGTCGT
>JABDAN010000128.1 GCA_013289175.1 Bacteroidota bacterium | reverse complement strand
TGTCCTCACTCATTTCCCCGAACGGTTCAGTTACCTGGAAGAAAGGGTATCAAAGATGCCGTCCCTGCAAGAACTTTCAGAATTGGAATCCGCTCTTTTACCCCAGGTTCATGTCTATGATGAAGAAGAATTAAATCCGGAAGAAAAGACATGGCTGGAAACTTTTCGCAAACTGCTCATCGAAACCAGCCGTCGCGCCAAGGAGCGGATCCTGAGTATTCAGGCCCTGGCTAGACTGAGTGAAGAATTTGCCGATATTCAGTTTGATTTCCTCTATGATAAGTCACAACGGCTGATGTCCATTGGTTATAATGTTACAGACCACCGGCGTGACAACGGCTTTTATGATCTGCTCGCTTCCGAATCGCGTCTGACCATTTTTCTGGGCATTGCCCAGGGCAAGCTGCCCCAGGATAGTTGGTTTGCACTGGGCAGACAGTTGACGAGCCCGGGGACATCACCCATACTGGTCTCCTGGAGCGGTTCCATGTTTGAATACCTGATGCCCTTGCTGGTGATGCCCAGTTTTGACAACACCCTGCTGGATCAGACCAATAAATCAGTCGTTCAAAAGCAGATTGAATACGGGAAAAAAAGAAATGTACCCTGGGGCGTTTCAGAATCCGGCTATAATCTGGTGGATGTAAATCTGAACTATCAGTACCGTGCATTTGGTGTGCCGGGCATTGGATTAAAACGGGGTTTGGGAGAGGACCTCGTGATTGCGCCTTATGCAACCGTCATGGCCCTGATGGTTCAACCCGAACAAGCTGTAGCGAATCTTTTTGATTTGGAAAAAGATGGTTTCAATGGTAAGTATGGCCTGTATGAAGCCATCGATTATACAACCGCCCGCCTTCCAAGGGGTCAGTCCTTTGCCATCGTTCGGTCCTTTATGGCACATCACCAGGGGATGGGGTTTCTTTCCCTTTCCTATCTGCTGAACGACAAACCCATGCAGCAAAGATTTGAAAATGAGGCGCAGTTTAAGGCCGTCATGCTTTTGCTGCAAGAGAAAGTTCCTCATGCTACTGAATTTTATTCTCCGACCGTTCATGTGTCTGATACCAGCATCAGTGAACAGGAAGTTCAAATGCGGGTTATCCGCAACCCCAACACGACCTTGCCCGAAATACAATTGCTCTCTAACGGCCGCTATTATACGATGATCACCAATTCCGGCAGCGGATACAGCCGTTGGAAAGATATTGCAGTTACCCGTTGGCGGGAGGATGCTACCATCGACAACACCGGGGTGTTCTGTTATATCCGGGATATGGACAATGAAAGCAGCTGGTCTGCCGCTTTCCAGCCTTCATTGAAGACGCCGGAAACCTACGAAGTAGTATTTTCACAAGGGAGGGCTGAATTCAAAAGACAGGAGCAAAATTTTGAAACCCATACAGAAATTGTGGTATCGTCTGAAGACGACGTAGAAATGCGAAGAATCCATATCAACAACCGGTCAAGGAGAAAACGATGGCTGGAGGTAACCAGCTATGCTGAAGTGGTGCTGACCTCGCCAGGCGCCGACGCTGCACATCCGGCTTTCAGTAATTTATTCGTGCAAACCGAGCTACTGCCACAGCGGGATGCGATTCTTTGTACCCGCAGGCCCCGGGGTTCGGGCGATCCGCAACCCTGGCTCTTTCATCTGATGAAAGTCCACAATGCCGAATCCATCAAAGATGTTTCCTTTGAGACCGACCGGTCTGTTTTTATCGGGAGAACCCGCAGTTTGCACGAACCAGAGGCCCTGAGTAAAAACCAGCCGCTTTCCAATTCACAGGGTGCTGTGTTGGATCCGATCGTGTCGATCCGCTACCGGTTTCTCATAGATGCCCATGATTCCGTAACCATCGACATGGTAATGGGTATGGCAGAAAATAAAGAAGGCTGTACGGCACTGGTAGAAAAATATCAGGATAGACCGCTGACCGATCGTGCCTTTGAACTGGCCTGGACCCATAGCCAGGTCGTACTTCGTCAAATCAATGCATCCGAGGCGGATGCCCAATTGTATTCCAGACTGGCCAGCTCGGTGATTTTTTCAAATCCGGCCTTGCGCGCCGACCCTTCCATCATCCTTCGAAACCACCGCAGTCAATCGGGACTATGGAGTTATTCCATTTCAGGAGACCTGCCCATCGTTCTTTTGCAGATCCAGGATGTGGCCAATATCGAACTGGCCAGACAGATGGTACAGGCCCATGCTTACTGGAGATTGAAAGGACTCATGGTAGACCTGGTTATCTGGAATGAAGATTTCGGGGGTTATCGCCAGTCCCTGCAAAATGAATTGATCAGTCTGATCTCTCCGGGCATCATCACGGATGTAAAAGATAAACCGGGAGGAGTTTTTATCCGTTCGGGAGAACAGCTTTCTCAAGAAGACCGGATATTGTTTCAGACGGTTTCCAGAATCATATTATCGGATAGTTTGGGAACCCTGGAGGAGCAGATAAAACGAAGAACCACGGTCAAACCGGTCATTCCATATTTCACTCCGACAAAATTTTACGCGTCGCAGGATTCCAAACTAGACATTCCCAAAGCCCTCGTGTTTTTTAATGGGTTAGGAGGCTTTTCTTCCGAAGGCAATGAATATCATATCATCACCGGAGGGGAAAATCCGACGCCGGCACCCTGGTGCAACGTACTTGCCAATCCTGTCTTTGGATCCGTCATTACGGAAAGCGGACAGTCTT
>JABDAN010000127.1 GCA_013289175.1 Bacteroidota bacterium | reverse complement strand
ACATGAGGATTACGATTGATAGCGAAATCATGGAAATTAGTACGAAGAGGAAATGCGAATCTAGGAAGTGGAACAAAATATCCGGTCGAATGAACGTGAAGGAACCCGCAGCGGGAGAATTTAACTCCTACTTGGATACGCTTCAACTAAAGGTATTTGAAGCTAAGAGAAGACTACTGGAAGTTGATAAGCCAGTAACACCAGAAAATATAAAGGATGTGCTTCTCGGCAAGTCTACCGGCCGCGAGAAAAAGATGGTATTGGCAGTCTTTCAACAACACAACGACCCGATGAAGTCCTTGATCGGAAAAGAATTTGCAGCAGGTACCCTCCAGCGCTACGAAGTCTCTTATAGGCATACTAAATCCTTCATTGAATACAGGTATAAAAAAGCAGATCTAGCGATTACTCAACTCAATTTTGAATTTTTAACCGAATATGAATTCTGGCTGAAAAGTGTCCGCAAATGCGATCACAATTCGACCATAAAGTATTTAAGCAATTTTCGGAAGATCGTTAACCGCTGCCTTCGAAGCGGCTGGATTGAGAAAGATCCATTTTTTGGAATCAAAATGGCGAAAAGAGAGGTAGAAAGGACGGCTTTAACAGAAATGGAATTACAAACAATTACAGAAAAGCCTTTTTCCATTGAGCGACTTTCTATAGTCAGAGATATTTTTTTGTTTAGCTGCTATACGGGGCTCGCTTATGCTGATGTCAAAAAATTGAAAAAATCTGAAATCATCGTTGGTCAAGACAATGAACAATGGCTTGTTAGCAAGCGACAGAAAACGGATATTTCCGCTAGGATTCCATTGCTTCCCGCTGCTTTAACCTTAATTGATCGATACAAGAATCATCCTCAATGTTTGTTGACCGATCAAGTCTTGCCAGTATTAAGCAACCAGAAAATGAATGCATATTTAAAGGAAATCGCAGATGTCTGTGGTATTTCAAATGCATTGACTTTTCACATTGCCCGACACACTTTTGCCACGACCGTAACCTTAAGTAATGGCGTTCCCATGGAAACTGTCTCAAAAATGCTTGGACATCGAAATCTAAAAACGACTCAGCATTATGCTAAAATCCTGGACTTGAAGGTTAGTAAAGACATGAAGCATTTACGAGAAAAATATACATAAATAATTCGGGAACCGATTTTGACATAATCAAGTTTTCAGGCTCATAAGGCGAGCTAACCAGTGAAATACCCGCCAAATTCGCATTAAATAGATTTTCGAAACATTTTGTATCGGAAAGTAACCACGCTGCGCTGGATACGCATTTCCCGCGATTGATGCGGGTTCTAATTCGATTTCATTTGCCTTTATCTGCTTTTATTTGCCTTTAGTAGCCTTTTATTCGTTCCTAATCTGTTACTAAATCCAGATTCTTCTAATGGTTTTATTTAGTGGCCAGATTATGGGTCACAATGATACTGTATGATACCTAATGATAGCTAATGATACTGTATGATACGGTTCTGACTGTCCTAACAGCAATGTAATAAACGCTACATCTATGAACTGATTTTCAAATCCTGGTTATTTGAAGAGGTATAGTTTATTGCGTAAATTAGAGAGTTGTGCGCAACTTTGGCAAAGCCTACTAGTATAAACACGATACTTAATCAATTGACGCTTGCACAGGAAAATAAAAATAATTGATCTTTTGAAAAGTCACTGGTTCTTTTTTATGTTTTTTTCTTAGGTGGGTTAAGTGCATCCACGTCTGTGTCGTAACCATCCTGCCGCATTACACCTTTTATTCGACCATCTTTTTCATATACCACTATATATGGGTGGATTTCTTCAATCTTCCATTGCTTATTAATAAATCTCAACCCATAGTCAATCCCGTAGATATTTTGACCTTCAGAAATCTTGATGGTGCATTGAGCTAATGCGGTTCCGAATTGGCTAAGCATATAACTATCGACAGTGCTGTCAGACACACTTACAAATTCAACTCGATCCCAGTTTATTTTTAACTGTTTAGCTCTTTCGTAAAATGCATCAATATTTTGGGTATTTCTGTGACTAAGAAGTGGAGCTAAAGTATTTGAGTCGAATGTGGTAACACTTTCCTTTTCTTTCTGATAGTCTTTCATGAGAGCATTCAGCGATTTTATCATCTCGTCTAATGAGAGCATATTTTTTTCAAGACAACCATAATCCTTGTGGCGCAAACACTGATATACCTGTTTTGAAAGTTCAGTAAAAGGTGGGACGCTGTCCTGCGCAAGAACCCTTGTGCTCAATATCATCAATATTGCTGATAAAAAAGATTTCATTTTATTCTTTGACTGTAACAAATCATTTACCAAACTTACTTTTTATTCCATTAACCGAAAAGATTTATAATAATTAAAAAGCATGATATGCGCACAACATCAGGTTTGCCGCAATGCTGGCATACACAGAAATCTTCTGCGGCAAATCATTAGTCATCTTCGGTTCCAGCGGGTATTATTCTATTGGGCAATTGTATTAACTTCAACATAAAATCATTGACCGGTCTTTAGCAATCGGCAAACGGAAATAAATTCCAGCACTGCAGCAAGCCTCGGTCGTTATCAGAAATATTAAAGATGCCGATTTCAGGAAGTGGATTATGAGCAGCTTTCCTATGAATTGGCTCAGGCGGCGAAAAGAAGAAGGAGAAGGCAGCTTCTTTCGGGACATTAATCCATTCGATTTATATTTCCATGAATATGGACCAGCTAATAATTGAGACAATCAATGAAAAAATAGATAGCCA
>JABDAN010000126.1 GCA_013289175.1 Bacteroidota bacterium | reverse complement strand
CCTTTAATTTCGAAGAAATGGTCAGTCCCGACAAAGCCGCCTTTGCCCGTGACCTGCTGGCGGCGGTGCAGGAGAAAAAGGAAGTAACCATGGATCTTATCCATCCAAAATTAAAAAACTGGGATGCTGACCGGATCGCTACCCTGGACATGATTCTGATGCAGATGGGCGTTTGCGAGTTCCTGTATTTTGAAACCATTCCACCCAAAGTGAGCATCAATGAATACATCGATCTGGCCAAAGATTACAGCACACCACTCAGTGGCCAGTTCGTCAACGGCATATTGGATAATATCCACAAAGACCTGGTAGCAGAAAACAAGATGCATAAAGTGAATTTTAAAGCCTCCTAAGGATGACAGTTTTTTTATATAGGTTTGCAAAAAAATACCGACAGATGCGCCTTGCGGTTTTGTTATTATTTCTGGGCGTGCTGTTGTTTTCCTGTCAGGAAAACAATTCGAAAAAAAACGGTGCTGTTTCCATGGAAATTCCAAAAGACAGCACACTTTTTACCAGCATTACCTGGTTGGATTCTACTACCCGTGATTATGGATCTATTCCCGAAGGAAAAAAACTGGAGGTAGCGTATCGGTTTGTGAATTCTGGAAATAAACCCCTGATCATCGCGCGGGTTCAACCCAGTTGTGGATGTACCGTTGCAGAACAACCCGAGGCGCCGATCCTTCCCGGAATGCAGGGCGTAATTAAAGCAAGTTTTAACAGTGAAGGAAGAGTGGGGGTCAATCATAAGAAAATATACGTGATGGCGAATACCAAAGGTTCCCAGAGCAACGAAGTTCAGTTCAGTGTGGTGGTTGAAAAGAAAAAATGGTAAACGGCTTTTAATTAAAAACAATACAATGAGTCATTCAGCAATTTTGTTACAGGCAGCGCCAGGAGGCGGAAGTTTGCAGTTTCTACTTTTAGGAGGTATGATCCTCGTTTTCTGGCTGTTCATGATCCGTCCACAGGCCAAAAAAGCTAAACAGGCGAAGTTGTTCCAATCCAATATGGCCAAGGGCGATAAGATTGTCACCATTGCGGGTATCCATGGAACGGTGAATAAAGTAAATGAAGATGGAACGATTATGCTGGAAACCAGTCCAGGCAGCTATATGAAGATTGAGAAAAGTGCGATTTCTATTGAGTGGACGCAAAACATCAATAAGGCTGCAGTAGCGGTTACCGACAAAAAATAATTACCCTTCTATAAACGCTTCTACTGGGAAGCGTTTTTTTTGAAACAGTTCAGATGCTCACAATCGGTTTGACGGGAGGAATCGGATCTGGAAAAACAACAGTCGCGCAGATTTTTGAAGTGCTGGCTATTCCTGTCTATTATGCCGATCAGTCCGCCAAGGACCTGATGAATCATGATCCGGAGCTGAAGGAAAAGATCATTGCCGCTTTTGGCAAGTCTGTCTATAAGGAAGAAAAACTCGACCGCGCCTTGTTGGCAAAACGGGTATTTGGAGATAGCAAGCAACTACAGATACTCAATTCGATTGTGCATCCAGCAACGATGCTGGATGCCGCACGGTGGATAGAAAGACAACGCGCTCCTTACGTGGTAAAAGAAACGGCGATCCTATTTGAAGCAGGACTTGAAAAAAATTATGATCGCATCATTGGCGTAACGGCACCCGAATCCCTTCGGCTTGAAAGGGTTTTATCCCGGGACCATTCCTCGGTTGAAAAAGTGTTACAGAGAATGAATCAACAGATGGATGAACAAGAAAAAATGTCTCGTTGTCACTTCGTCATACACAACGATGGTATAAAACCGCTGTTGCCGCAGGTACTTGCGATCCATGAAAGTCTCCTGGAATACAAGAGCCTCTAGATACACTACCGGGGAAGGTTCCCTCTCCGGCACTATTTTAATTTTCCAAGAGCATCGGATATCCGTTTCCAGGCTTTTTCAATATTTTCCATGCTGTTGGCAAAAGAAAAACGGATACATTTCGGCTCTCCGAAGGCATCTCCCATCACAGAAGATACATGTGCCGTATTCAGCAAATACATACAGAGATCATTGGCATTCGTGATTTTATGTTCTCCGTCCGACTTTCCAAAATAAGAAGAGATGTCAGGGAAAATATAAAATGCGCCCTCAGGCTTAAAGGTCTTGATCCCCGGGATCTCACCAACGAGTTTCATGGTTTTTTCTCTACGACGGGTGAATTCATCTACCATGGCATAACTGGGTCTCAGATCGGTAGTAAGGGCCGTCACGGCTGCCTTTTGAGTGATGGAGTTGGTGGCACTGGTAAACTGTCCCTGTAATTTCTCTGTCGCTTTGGCGATTTCCACCGGAGCAGCGATATATCCCAGTCTCCATCCGGTCATGGCAAATCCTTTGCTGAGGCCATTTACGATAATGATCCTGTCTTTGAGATCACTGAATTGGGCAATACTTTCGTGCTTACCGATATAGTTGATGTACTCATAAATTTCATCAGAAATGATGGCAATGTTGGGGTATTTTCTAAGTACATGCGCCAATACTTTCAGCTCATCCCTGCTGTATACCGCACCACTGGGGTTACAGGGTGAGGAGAAAAGAAACACTTTGGATTTCGGTGTGATGGAAGCTTCCAGTTGGGCAGCCGTCACCTTGAATCCGGATTCCAGGGACGTGTGTACCTCCACGACTTTGCCGCGCGCAATTTTTACGAGCTCCGAATAAGTTACCCAATAAGGCGTGGGTATGATGACCTCATCGCCCTCATCTACCAGGGCCAGAATGGTATTGGCCAAACTCTGTTTGGCACCAGTAGAACTAACAATTTCCTCGGGTGTATAATCCAGGTTGTTGTCTCTTTTTAATTTAA
>JABDAN010000125.1:785-2854 GCA_013289175.1 Bacteroidota bacterium | reverse complement strand
ACCGGCTGAATATAGAGATGTGTTGAACCAGCCGAACGGTCAGTTTGCATACCGGCTAAAAATGACTTCGATCAACGGACAGGTAAATTATTCTGCCATTCAGTCTCTTTCGTTTAATTCCACCAATGGCTTTGGACTCAAAGCCATCACCACGCCGGGAAATACCGGAAGGGTGAGTTTCCTTGTCCATACGGAAACTGCCGGTAATTACAATTTCAGTCTGTTTAATATGAACGGAAATAAAATCGCTGCAAAATCTGTACAGCTGGGATTGGGAACCCAATCCCTGGAAATGACCAGTGGTCCGGTTCATTCCGGCATTTATATTTTGATGGGAGAATACGAAAACCAAAAGATCAGCACCAAAATTCTGGTGTTTTAACGGCTTACCCAGGACGGTATATTAGACCAACATGCGCAGGGGCTCTTCCAAGAGCCCTTTGAGCGTTTGCAAAAAGGATGCGCCCGTTGCCCCGTCGACCACGCGATGATCGCAGGTTAAGGTAAGTTTCATCACATTTCCGATTGCGATGACCCCGTTTTTCACCACCGGTATTTGCTGAATGGAGCTGATGGCCAGTATACAGGCATCGGGAGGATTGATGATGGCCGTGAATTCATCCATTCCAAACATTCCGAGATTGGAAATGGTAAATGTGCTGCCTTCCCAGTCGGCCGGTTGCAATTTTTTATTTTTTGCTTTCGTGGCAAAATCCTTTACTTCCACCGAAATCTGGGAGAGCGATTTGGTGTCAGCGAAACGGACGACCGGAACCAGCAATCCATCTTCTACTGCGACGGCTACGCCAATATTTACGTGATGATTCACCCGGATTTTATCGCCCAACCAGCTGCTGTTAACCGCCGGATGTTTTTTTAGTGCCAGTGCGGTCGCCTTAAGAACGAAATCATTGAAAGATATTTTTACCGGAGCCGTTTCATTGATCTTGGTGCGGCTCGATACGGCCTGATCCATATCCACGGTGATGGTCAGATAAAATTCTGGCGCACTGAATTTGGCTTCTGAAAGTCTTTTGGCAATCACCTTTCTCATTTGAGAAACCGGCACGTCTTCAAAACTGACCTGTCCGGTGGGTGCCTGGGGAACCGGGCTTGTTTTTTGGACTGCAGCTGCCGGTGAAGAGGCAGGCGGTGTGAACTCCGCCACATCTTTTTTCACAATTCTTCCTGAATCCCCGCTACCATGCAGTTGGGAAAGATCGATGCCTTTTTCGGAAGCGAGTTTTTTTGCCAGTGGGGAGACCTTGATCCGGCCATTGCCGTTTAAAGAATGTGCATCGCTGGAAACGCCGGCAGGTGCGGGGGCATTGGCTGCGGCTGCAGCGGGGGCTTCGGGTGTAGCGGGTGCAGCAGCCGGTGCAGCAGTTCCTTTATTTTTTGATGCTTCTACAATCTGTTGCACATTTACTTTCCCCTCTTCTCCTATAATCGCGAGCAAATCATTGACAGCAATTTTGCTGCCTTTTTCCGCTCCGGTGTACAGAAGTTTTCCCTCCTTATAACTTTCCAGTTCCATGGTTGCTTTGTCGGTTTCGATATCGGCCAGTACATCTCCTTTCTTCACCATATCCCCCACTTTTTTGTGCCAGGCAGCAATCACGCCTTCGGTCATGGTATCACTGAGCCGGGGCATAAGGATTACTTCCTGCATAGAAGTCAGGTCAAGTCCGGGAGAAGCGGAAGCCGGTGCCGTTGCTGGTCGGTTGGCAGCCGGTGGCGTTTCCTGTTTTGAAGCAGCAGGGGCCGCCGCTGCAGGTGCATTTGGTTGGGTTGGAGCCGCCGCAGGGGCAGGGCTTGCACCTCCACCGCCTTTGACAAGCGTACTGATGTCCTCACCGGGTTTGCCGATGATGGCCAGCAGATCATTAACCTGAATTTTTCCACCTTTGGCCGTACCTGTAAATAAGAGGGTGCCATCCTTATAACTTTCCAGATCCATGGTCGCCTTATCGGTTTCCACTTCAGCGAGCAGGTCGCCCTTCTTGACATTGTCACCCACTTTTTTATGCCATGCAGCAATTACTCCTTCGGTCATCGTGTCACTGAGC
>JABDAN010000125.1:0-775 GCA_013289175.1 Bacteroidota bacterium | reverse complement strand
AACTTCAGCCATATAACTGGATCGTTTAGAATTTTGGAACCTCGAAATTAAGGCAAAAACGCGAAACAGCAGGGTTCTGGATCACCCGCCTTGAAGGACCGGTATATCTTTGACATTGCCCGTGCGTTTGAGCACTCCCCAGTGTTGCAATTCCCCTTTTATTGCACGACGGAAGGTCTTGAAAAGAACAGACCACATCAGCCATCGCCAGACCAGTCTTTGCGGAATCAACCAGATCAGGCTGGTAAGTCGTTCCTTTTCAAAGCTGAATGCCAGTATGGCTACGCCCAGATCCACGACCATGAACGCCAAATAGTAGGTTCCAATCCGGGCAGCATTGCCTGTCAACAGGCCAACCAGCATAAAGAAATCCGCCAGGGGAATGATGGAAGGGATAATATACTGGAACAACAGGATATTGGGAAGGGCAATCCAGCCCAGCGATTTATTGCGATTACTGAAAAGCATGTCCCTGTTTTTCCAGAATGTCTGCATCACGCCAAAACTCCAGCGGAATCGTTGTTTGATAAACATTTTTACCGTCTCCGGCGCTTCGGTCATGGCAATGGCGTTGTTTTCATTTTCGATGACATAGTTGCATCGGAGCATGCGGATGGTCAGGTCACAGTCTTCGGCCAGCGTATCGGTGGTGAATCCACCGGCTTCTTCAATGGCTGCTTTTCTGAATGCACCGATGGCACCCGGAACCACGGTGATGGCGTTGACGAATGCAAAAGCCTTTCTGTCAAAATTCTGACTACTGATGTATTCAATA
>JABDAN010000124.1 GCA_013289175.1 Bacteroidota bacterium | reverse complement strand
GCAATTTCGCGCCGAACTCAGCTTCGCAGGCTTGGGATGGTACCTTTAACGGACAACCCGCACCACCGGATGTATATGTGTATACCATTCAGATATTGTGTAACAATGCGACACTGATTTCTTATCATGGAGACGTAACCCTTATCCGATAGAAAAAATAAAATGAGAAACCCGAACCCCATAAAGAAAATTTTCCTGATCCTGGCAGTGATGGCTGCGAGCCTTACGGAGGTCTCGGCCCAGGACCTGCATTTTTCACAGTTCTTCGAAACACCGCTCTTGTGTAATCCGGCACTGGCAGGCATATTCACAGGGGACTACCGTATTCAAGGTGTTTACCGTGATCAATGGAACAGTTTTACCAATGCCTATAGAACCGGATCTTTCAACGGAGAATATAAATTACCGGTAGGAAAAACGGATGATTTCTTGACCCTGGGTCTGCAGATACTCTATGATAAGGCGGGCAGTGCCGGACTGACTTCTACAGAAGTTTTCCCCGTACTCAATTACAATAAGTCTCTTTCCAATTCTCATCCGATGTATCTCTCGCTGGGTTTTATGGGAGGATATGTTGAAAAAAGAATTGACGAATCATTGCTCACCACCAACAGCCAGTTCGTGGGTGGCGCATTTAACCCTTCCCTGCCATCGGGTGAAACCTTTCCAACGCCCGACATCCACTACTGGGATGGTAGTGTGGGGATGAGTTTTAACAGCAGCTTTGGCAGCAACCAACAAAACACCATGTATTTCGGAGTGGCCTATCATCATCTGAACAGGCCCATGAATTCATTCTATCAAAATACAGCCGTGGAACTCCAACCCAAATGGGTGGTATCGGGCGGAGCAAAATTCAATCTGGACGAACGTTCAGAAATCACGGTGCAGGGTAATTTCTCCAGCCAGGGCGTTGCCAGGGAAACCATTGGGGGTCTGATGTACGGTTATAAACTGGGAGAATTCATCGACAATCCGAAATATGTCTTGGGCATCGGTGCCTATTTGAGAGTCAATGATGCTTTTATTCCGGTAGTAAAACTCGATATGCTTCCCCTGTCCATTGCCATCAGCTACGATGTAAATATCTCTACCCTCAATACCGTGAGTCAGGGTCAGGGTGGTTTTGAACTATCGATTTCCTATACGGGTTTTCTGGACCGGGAGAATTCCGCCAAGAACAAAATGTTGTGTCCCCGTTTTTAAAAACAGATAAAATTCCATTTGAAATTGGCAAGATTTCCCAGGGTAAATCCATTTCCAAATTCCAAACTGCCATTCCCGGATTGAGTTCGTTCGTGATTCGATTATCTAACAAGAATTCTAAGCCCCTGCGAACGATATTTAATTACCTGCACATCGGAGCTGATTAAAATAAAATCGTTCCGGATCGCTTGCAAATAAGCATACGGTCAAATGGATCTTTATGGTGAGATGCATTCAATGGACGATATGAACAGCTATCTGCCGCAGTAGGTTCAAGGATATCAAAACCGATTTTTGAGCAAATAACTGGTAGATTTTCTGGCTGTAATCCTGCAATCTCCATTTTTCCAATGGACGATTTTAATGAGACTTCCCAAAAGCTGATGGTGCTGACAAATATTCTTTGATTCGGATCACTGATCAAATCCTTTATCTTTTTTGATATTTTTTTTGAATCAGCAATGGTCCAAATCAATGATCCGATCGCTTCTTTTTTGATTTGTTCGTATTTGATTTGCTCTTAGTCTGTATTCCCTATCTAACTAAACATTTCTTTCACTTTATCAAAAAAGCTTTTTTCATTCTTATCCGGCTTGGGTTGGAAGTTGGGCGAGTGTCCGAGTTTTTCCAGGACAGCTTTTTCCTCTGCTGAAACCTGTTGCGGTGTCCATACGTTTACGTGGATCAGCTGGTCTCCTTTTTCATAGGAGTTAACAGAAGGAAATCCTTTGCCCTTCAGGCGAAAAATCTTTCCACTCTGGGTTCCGACAGGAATCCGGATTTTTGCCTTTCCATCAATGGTCGGAACCTCTACCTGGGTACCAAATACAGCGTCCGTAAAGGATATATGCAAATCAAAGGCGACGTTCAAGCCGTCCCGCTGCAGGTCCGGATGGGGTTCTTCTTCAATCAAGATGATCAGGTCACCAGCAGAACCGCCTCTTTCTCCTGCATTGCCTTTTCCAGATACACTGAGCTGCATGCCTTCCTGTACGCCGGCTGGGATATCGATGCTCACGACTTCTTCTCCGAATACCCGGCCTTCTCCCTTACAGACAACACATTTTGAAGTGATCGTAGAACCCTCCCCATTACAGGTCGGGCAAGTCGTTACGGTTTGCATCTGTCCCAGGAAGGTATTGCTGACCCTTCTTACCTGGCCGCTACCGCCGCAGGTACCACAGGTCTGCACACTGCCCTTGTCTTTGGCACCGCTGCCGTGGCAGGTTGTACAGGCTACATGTTTTTTAACTTTGACATTTTTATTGACGCCCTTGGCGATCTCCTCGTAGGTGAGTTTTATTTTTATCCGCAGATTGCTACCGCGCGCCCCATGGGACCTTGAACCGCCGCCTCCGCGACGACCTCCAAAAAAGCTTCCAAAAATGTCATCTCCGAAAACATCTCCAAACTGACTGAAGATATCGTCCATGTTCATGCCGCCACCGCCGCCAAAGCCTCCTCGTCCGTTGGTGGTCGCTGCATGACCGAAGCGGTCATACTGGGCTCTTTTGTCCGCATTGCTTAATACCTCATAGGCTTCTGCTGCTTCTTTGAATTTTTCTTCGGCTACTTTGTCCCCTGGATTGCGATCGGGATGGTATTGCATCGCTACTTTGCGATAGGATTTTTTGATATCCTCTGCCGAAGCCGA
>JABDAN010000123.1:661-2935 GCA_013289175.1 Bacteroidota bacterium | reverse complement strand
AAGCCAATCTGCCCGGCAAAAAAAGAAAGTTCATCGAGCTTTATTTGTACGCCCAAGGAATCATCTATACGCATTATATCCGGTCATTAAAAACAGCCCTGGCAAAGTCCCGAAACCCGGCAGAAATTTCAGACACCAAAACCCTGGATTTCTCAGGCAAACTGGCCCTGCTGAGTGATCTGGGTATTTTGGATTTCCTCAAAAGAAAATTCTCCCGGCTGGACCCCTTCTCCTTTGAGAATAAAATTGCGGAAATCATTCGGTTGATCACGGGGGAAACCGTAGAAAGAAAAGACTGGGTTCTTTCCCTGTATGAGCATTCTTAAGTTGGACAAATAGAAAGAAAAATGCCCGGGATAAGCATCGATCAAGAAATGGAAACTGACTTTGTTAGTTTGAATGGGGACTAGCGAGAAAAACTTTTTTCCTTCGCGTGTTCTGATTCATGGGCGTCTATAAACGCCTTTAATCCGGCGTTCATTTCAGGAATGCCAAACTCCGGGGAATTGAGTTCCGCTTCTTCTGAATACATCTTATCATACCATTTGCCGTCAGAGAGCGTCTTGTAAAATTTGAACTTCATCTGTTCAGACTTGAGGGGGCTTTCAAAGAAAACATAGTATTCAACCAGGGGTAACCTGTCAACGGAAACAGAATACAACCCTTCTCTGAGGATGACCAGGGAGTAGGGTGATTTTTTGATTTTGGCCGTTCTGTTCAGCAGGGGAAAGTGTAGTTGAAATTCTTGTTGCATAAAGAGTCTGTTGATATAAATCCGGGTGCAAAGTAGGGTCCAATGGTCAGACAGTATATTATCTTAATGTTACCAAATTGTTTCCTCCGACCAAAAAAGGCCTTTATTTAATAGACAGCCAGTTGGCTTTAATCGAAGCGGAGCTCATATTCTGAGAGATAAGTCTGTTTATCGGGTGTTATGTCCTTGTAAAACAGACGGGTGCGTCTGCCCAGCCGGGTAGAGGTATACTTCTCCCTTCTATCCTCTGCGGAATTCATGGGCTCCAAAGACGGATACCAAAGGATATGTCCCGGTTTTTTCAGCAATAACCGGGGAATGGACCAGTCTTGCGCATAATCAGCGTTCCCGAGATCCATATGATGATTATAGGATATATATATACTGTTGCCCTTCCAGGAAGGCCCTTCGGAGCGGGCCATCAGCATGACCCAGCAATGCAGGTAGTCATTCCAGCTGACCGAAGGTCCCCAATAATAAGCGGACCGGGGGGATGAACAGGGGCCCCCACCGCTCGTAAGAGGAATCTGCAGTGTCTTTATGGGCTGTCCAGCCTGATCATACGACGCTTCGAAGGATAGTCCATTCCATCTTTTCCCCCTGGCTGACCCGCTGTCCAACGCCGAAAGCTCAATCCGGGCTACGCTGATGCACTGGCTTTTCCATTCCTTTTTACGATGATAGGTTTTGGTGTTGTAGGATTCGGGGTATCCATATTCACCAAAGAAAATGTACAAATAATTTCCGCTGACCACAGCCGATGGATCCCCTACGCCGCCTGCAAAATTAATTCCTGTATTATCTGGCCGCAGGATGAGCCGGGGCTGGAGGTCTTCCAGGAGAATTCCCTTATCCTTCCAGCTCCTACCGCCGTCCGATGACTTCATGATGCCAATGCGGCACACGGCTGTCTTCGTACCCCGTCCACGCAAACCCTGTGGCCAGTTCAGGTCAATATATCCCGTGCGGGTCAGGGGATCGTAAGGAAGGGTGGAGGGATAATTTTCATTGTGGTAGAGCGCATATAAATGCAGTCCCGTAGGATCGCGGGGGTCCTGATAGAGGGTTTCAAACCAAACGGCTCCGTGCAGACCCTTCTTTCCAGGCGGTGCATTGGGGGGCAGCTCAACTTCGGTAAAGTCAGAAGCTTTTTTTTCAAATACTTCATCCACCGTCTTTCCACTGGCGTATTTGAGATTCCGCGCAGCACCCCAGAGGGGGTCTTCTCCATACTTTCCCGGAAAAATCCGGAAGCTATCTGCGATCCAGACGCTGGCCATGTTGCAATCCACAAAGGAGCGGAATACAAATTTCCTGGAGGAAACCAGTCGCGCCACCGGCTGGGGCTGAGCCGCCAGAAAATAAACAGAGATTATTAGACTCCCCATCAAAAAGTAGCGAACCCGATGATTCATACCCTGAAAAATTACAACAACCCCAGCAGATTTTTTCTGGAAGACTGTCCATGGGTGTTTCTGCTGGAAATCCATTGCATGAAATCATGGCCGGCAGGCGTCCGC
>JABDAN010000123.1:0-651 GCA_013289175.1 Bacteroidota bacterium | reverse complement strand
GGTTATTCTATCCCGTTTTCACCGGTGTCTAGGACGAGCAGGGGCATAATTAAGAAATGATTTGTAGTCTAAATTGTAAACTTGCAAATAATCAAATGGATATGGAAATCATCAAGAGTATTCAAAATAGAATTTATGATATTAGGGGTGAGCGGGTTATGTTGGATTTTGATCTGGCAGAACTATATGGGGTATTAACCAAAGTGCTGAATCAAGCCGTTAAGCGGAACATAAAGCGTTTTCCACAGGACTTTATGTTTCGGCTCTCCCCCGCGGAATGGATCGGGGTGCGGTCACAAACTGTGACCGCATCCCAAACCGGCTTTTCCATGCGGTCACCCACCGTGACCGCATCCCAAAGCAAACGCAATTCAACCATCACGCCATTTGCCTTTACCGAACAGGGGGTTGCCATGTTAAGCGGTATTTTGAATTCCGATAAAGCAATTAAAATGAATATTGCCATTATGCGGGCATTTATCGAAATCAAAAGACTTGCTCTTCAACAGATGGATTTAAGAACACAATTGCAAGAAATAAAAGAAAGACTGGGAGAACACGATATACAACTAAATCAAATTTATGATGCCATGGAAAACCTGTTGGATGAAAAAGCCGCGCAAAGAAAATGGGATGACCGCGAACGAATCG
>JABDAN010000122.1:1195-3000 GCA_013289175.1 Bacteroidota bacterium | reverse complement strand
GAACGTGACGGCGCTTAACAATTACCTGAAATGTCCGCTGGAGTTTTATTATAAAAATCTTATCCGGATTCCTTCTCCGAAAAATGAAAATACAGAGTTTGGGTCAGCCGTGCACGATGCGCTGGAGAAACTCTTTCGTACGATGCAGAACAACAACAACCATTTCCCGGACTCCTTCTTTTTTCTGGCCTCCTTCGAAAAATATATGATTCGTAACCGGGAAAGTTTTACAAAACAGGAATTCAGCCGTCGGATGGAATATGGAAAAATTATTTTGCCAGCCTACTATGATAACTATATCCATACCTGGAATAAAATAGTAAGCATAGAAAGAAATATCAGCAATGTGGTTCTGGAAGGTATTCCCCTGAAAGGGAAATTAGACAAACTGGAATTTGAGGGCAAACAGGTAAACGTGGTAGACTATAAAACAGGCAATCCGGAAAATGCGCTGGCTAAAACGAAAGGACCTTCTGAAAAACTTCCGTTGGGAGGCGACTACTGGCGCCAGGCGGTTTTTTACAAATTGCTCGTAGACCGAAGTGCCTTTGGTTGGCAGGTGCTGAGTACAGAGTTTGACTTTATTGAACCGGTCAATAAAAAATATAAAAAACAAAAAATATTTATCTCCCGCGAGGATGAAGCTACCGTAACGGCACAGATTTCAGATACCTGGACCAGGATCCAGCAGCACGATTTTTATACGGGTTGCGGCAAAGAGGATTGCCATTGGTGCAATTTTGTTAAAACCAATAAGCTGGATCTGCACGCCATGGCAACAGAGGAGGAAGACCGGTCCGGTTTATAAAATCATAAAACTGAATAAATCCCATTCGGGTCCCCTAAGTTTGCTGACCAAGCACATGAAGCGTATTTTCTTGTTTTTACTGGTCTGTCCGGCTTTCACGCGATGGCCCGTCATTACGGGTTGTGCCAACATCATCCCACCCTCCGGTGGTCCTAAAGATACCCTGCCACCGGTACTGCTCAGCAGCATTCCTGCTCAGCGGGCCCTGCACATGACTTCTAACAAAATTGTATTGACATTTGATGAATACATCATCTTGAACGAAGTCCGAAAAAATCTCCTGGTCTCCCCGGTTCCCAAAATTTCACCCACCATCACCTCCCATTTGAAAACCCTCACCATTGAAATAAAAGATACGCTCCAGCCCAACACCACTTACGCCTATAATTTCGGTAAGGCCGTCACGGACGTAAACGAAGGAAATATCCTGAAGAATTTTACCTATGCTTTTTCTACCGGTAATTATATAGACTCACTTCAATACAGTGGCCGGGTCGTTACAGCCAGCACCGGAAAACCCGACAGCACCCTGTTTGCCCTGCTGCACTCGAATTTGGAAGATTCTGCGGTTGAAAAAGACCGACCTCAATATATGGCCCGTCTTGACAGCGCCGGTTATTTTACATTCAAATATGTAAAACCCGGCGTCTATGCCCTCTATGCACTCAAAGATGAATCCGGTACACACGAGTATACTTCCAAGGCCCAGAAATTTGCTTTTGCCGATGCGCCGGTAGACCTTTCCAAGACCACGGAGCCCCTGCTGCTCTACGCTTACGAGGATACCTCTAACTTCAAGAAACCTTCAAAACCTGTCTCCACCACACCACCGAAAAAAGATAAAGCTGATAAGGACAAAGTGAAAAGACTGGTCTTGAGTGGAAATATCCCGAACGGACAACTGGATCTGCACAATCAACTGGTCGTCAATTTTGCGGTGCCTGTGAAATATGTGGATACAACGAAAATCAGTTTTTTCAAAGACAGCTTCGTCCGG
>JABDAN010000122.1:0-1185 GCA_013289175.1 Bacteroidota bacterium | reverse complement strand
GAAGTGGACAGTGTGAAAAAAAGTATGACCCTGCGTTATAATTGGACAGAGAACACCCCTTACCACCTGGTCCTTCAGAAAGATTTTGCAGAAGATACCTTGGGAGAGAAGCTGCTGAAGATCGACACCGTCAATTTCAAAACCAAGAGCGAGGCGGACTACGGTTCGCTGCGTTTGCGTTTTAAAAACCTGGATATCAGCCGTCACCCTATATTGCTTTTTGTACAGGGCGATAAAATCGTCCTTTCTTCCCCCATTGGAAGATCCCTTCGTTACAACAACAAGCTGGTGGATCCGGGAGATTACGAACTGCGCATTCTCTACGATACCAACCAGAACGGTGTCTGGGATCCGGGAGATTTCTGGACACACCGACAGCCTGAAATCGTTGTACCGGTCAGAAAAAAGCTCACCGTGAAAAAAAGCTGGGACAATGATGTAGACATAATCTTGTAAATTTGTCTATGCAATTTTCATCCACTTTGCTGGAGACGGCGGTCAACGAATTCGCCAAATTACCGGGTATCGGAAAGAAGACCGCCCTTCGCCTGGTACTTCATCTGCTCAAACAGGATCCCGCCTCGGCCCGCGCTTTTGGGGAGACCATTTTGAAAATGAGGCAGGAAATCCGGTTCTGTCAACGTTGCCACAATGTGGCCGATGCCGATATCTGCTCCATCTGTGCAAATTCCCTGCGCCGAAAGGATATGATCTGTGTAGTGGAGACCATCCGGGATGTAATCGCCATAGAAACCACCCAGCAGTTCAGCGGAACCTATCATGTACTGGGCGGTATCATTTCGCCCCTGGACGGAGTGGGGCCCGATCAACTTACCATCGAATCGCTGGTGGACCGGGTTCAAAAAGAAGGGGTTACAGAAATCATCTTTGCCCTCAACCCGAATATCCAGGGCGATACCACCATTTATTATATCCAAAAAAAGCTGTCCGCCTTCCCCGTCAAAGTAACGACCATCGCCCGGGGAATATCATTTGGCGGAGAACTGGAATATGCGGACGAAATGACCCTGGCCCGGTCTATCTCCAACAGGCTGCCGGTTGAAAGTTATGTGTCCCACCGCTGAAGGAATCCACCGAATTGCTCACCTGGCCCCATTAGGGGGAAGCTATTTGGGATTTCCCTGATTATGCAGTAATTTTGCCCCTCATCAGGCAGATTTGTTT
>JABDAN010000121.1:2956-3030 GCA_013289175.1 Bacteroidota bacterium | reverse complement strand
AGAGAAAAAAAGAAAGGGAAGCAGGATGGCAGATTGATGTCCGATCACCCCGATAAATCCAAATGGGTCAATTT
>JABDAN010000121.1:0-2932 GCA_013289175.1 Bacteroidota bacterium | reverse complement strand
GACTGAAATTTGAAAGAGGCAAATCCATTCTGCTGGTTCCAAATAATGACCGGAAGAATCGTGATCGAAAAACAAAGCAGAAACAAAATAAACCAGCGCGAAAACAGAAGGGCCCGATGGGTTTTGGATACGATTAAAAATCCAATCAAACCAATGAGTAAGAATATTGCAGTGTATTTGGAGTCAAAACTGAGACCAGTAAAAATTCCAGCCCAGATCCAGTAAATATTTTTCTTATTAAAAATGGCTTCATGTAAAAAATTGAGACTGATTGTCCAGCAAAGCAGCAGGGGAACATCCGGTGTGGAAACCAGAGATAAAATACTGATCATGATGGTAGAAACCAATAGGGCGGTGGCTTTCCAAGGTTTCTCACCGGAGAGGAATTTTTTTGACAACTGATAAAAAGCGACGACGGTCAACAGGGTGACGGTCGTGTCAGCCAGTTTGAGGACGAATACTTTTTGACCAAATAATGATGTGAACGTGCGTAAAAGATAAGCGATCATCGGTGGATGATCAAAATAGGAAAGTGCCAGATGCCGGCCGTAAAAATCATAATAAGCATCCTGGGGCATCAATCCCATAACGAAAGAAAAAATCAAACGGATGCCGATTATCAGGAAACAAAAAATGAAAATAGATTTCCAACCCGCACCGGCAGGTAATGGACTGGGAATTTTTTTGGCGGAAGCCATGCTTATTTAGCAAATTCAGCGCGGATTACATTCAATGCGCCCCCGGCTTTGAACCATTCTATCTGTGATTCATTATAGGTATGGTTAACCTGGATTTCTTCAGAATCGCCATGCAGGTGATGCAAAATCAGGGTCAGCGGCTCGCCGGGTGTAAAATGGGTCAGTCCGTCTATATCGATCACGTCATCCTCCAGAACCTTATCATAGTCGGCCTTGTTGGCAAAAGTCAAGGCGAGCATTCCCTGTTTTTTCAAGTTGGTTTCATGGATTCTCGCAAAGGATCTTACCAGGATCGCCCGGACACCCAGGTGACGGGGTTCCATGGCCGCATGCTCACGGGAAGAGCCCTCCCCATAATTTTCATCTCCCACCACTATGCTGCCAATTCCTGCGGCCTTGTATGCGCGCGCGGTAGCCGGAACCGGTCCATATTCACCGGTCAGCTGATTTTTAACTGAATCGGTTTTTTCGTTAAAATAATTTACCGCACCGATCAGCATGTTGTTGGAAATATTATCCAGGTGACCCCGGAATTTTAACCAGGGACCAGCCATGGAAATGTGATCGGTCGTGCATTTACCCTTGGCTTTGATCAGCAATCGCAAACCTTTCAAATCAACTCCTTCCCACGCGCTAAAGGGCTCCAAAAGCTGGAGGCGCTGTGAATCTGGCTTCACGATAAGTTTCAGCTTGCTGCCATCAGCTGCCGGAGGTATATAACCCGGATCATCCACAGAAAATCCGCGGGGTGGTAACTCAAAACCGGTCGGTTCATCCAATTTTACATCTTCTCCCTTCCTGTTGGTGAGCTTATCGTGCAGGGGATTGAAGGACAGGCTGCCTGCAATGGCGAAAGCCGTGACAATTTCCGGGGACGCAACAAATGCATGGGTGGAAGAAAGTCCGTCGTTGCGACGGGCAAAATTCCTGTTAAAAGAAGTGATGATGGAATTTTTTCGATTCGGATCATCGATGTGACGGGCCCATTGCCCGATGCAGGGTCCGCATGCATTTGCCAGTACCACGCCTCCGATTTTTTCAAATGCATCCAGAAAGCCAATATAAAATAAACGATCAGGGGAGAACCCATCGTAAGAAAAGAAATATAGATAAACCAGGTACGGATCCTGGAAGTCGCAATTCCCAGACGGTCACCGATGGCCGTACATACCCCGAACACCTGCCACTCAATGAATTGTTTCATCCTGTTCATAGTTGCAATTTAAAAAAAATAGCCTAAATCAGCAAGCGTCCGGTAGGCATTCACGCAATAATTCGGTAAATTCGCATTCTGAAAATGCTACCCTCCCACCCCATAACTAAAATTAGACGAACATGGTTTTCGACCTGGATTTAATCAAGAAAGTTTATGCAGAAATGCCCTCTAAAATTGCCGCCGCAAAGAAGATAACCGGCAAAGCGCTCACCTTGTCTGAGAAAATCCTGTACACGCATTTATATTCAAAAACCATTCGCGATTATGCTCGGGGGAAAGACTATGTGGATTTCGCCCCGGACAGGGTGGCGATGCAGGATGCCACCGCGCAGATGGCCCTGCTGCAGTTCAGCACCTGCGGAAGAGAACGGGTAGCGGTACCGTCCACGGTACACTGCGATCACCTGATTCAGGCCAAAACAGGCGCCAAATCTGATCTTTCTACGGCGCTGGATGTAAACAAAGAGGTATATGATTTTTTGTCCTCCATCTCCAATAAGTACGGAATCGGATTCTGGAAGCCAGGCGCTGGCATTATTCACCAGGTCGTCCTGGAGAATTATGCGTTTCCCGGGGGTATGATGATTGGAACCGATTCCCATACACCCAATGCAGGCGGCCTTGGCATGATTGCCATCGGCGTCGGCGGAGCCGATGCCGTCGATGTGATGGCTGGACTGGCCTGGGAACTGAAAATGCCCAAACTGATCGGAATCAAACTTACCGGTCGCCTGAGTGGATGGGCATCGTCCAAGGACATCATTTTGAAAGTAGCCGGCATTCTAACCGTAAAAGGCGGAACGGGTGCCATTGTCGAATATTTTGGGGATGGGGCCGACAGCCTCAGTGCAACAGGAAAAGCAACCATCTGCAATATGGGCGCCGAAATTGGCGCTACCTGTTCACTGTTTGCTTATGATGAGAAAATGGCGGCCTACCTTACCGCGACCGAGCGCCAAGAAGTGGCCCGCCTTGCCGATAGTATAAAGGATTGCCTGCGTCCGGATCCGGAAGTTTA
>JABDAN010000120.1:2358-3102 GCA_013289175.1 Bacteroidota bacterium | reverse complement strand
GTAATGCCCTCGACCTGGCAGCCCGGATCCGGAAAACAATGGAAACATTGAATGAAAATTTCCCTGATGATTTGAAATTTACTTACTCGCTGGATACCACGCTGGCCGTCAGTGCAGGTATCGATGAGATCATTCATACCCTGGTGGAAGCGTTGGTGTTGGTCATCCTCGTGGTCTTTCTTTTTTTGCAGGAATGGCGGGCGACGGTCATCCCTCTGATGACCGTGCCGGTCTCTCTCATAGGAACTTTTATCTTTTTCCCCCTACTCGGATTTTCAGTAAATGTATTGTCTCTGCTGGGAATGGTGCTGGCTATCGGACTGGTAGTCGATGATGCCATCGTGGTCGTGGAAGCGGTTATGCATCATATTGAACAAGGACTAACGCCCAAAGAGGCAACCAGCAAGGCCATGAAAGAAGTTTCAGGACCGGTTGTAGCGATCGCCGTTGTGCTTTCCGCTGTTTTTATTCCGGTAGCTTTGACCGGAGGAATCACCGGAAGATTATATCAGCAGTTTGCCATTACCATTGCCGTTTCTGTTTGTTTGTCGGCGTTCAATGCCCTTACGCTTACGCCAGCTCTGGCCGCTCTGCTATTGAAACCAAAAGAAGAGGGAAAGAAAAAAAATCTTCTGGAACGTTTCTTTGATGGGTTTAACAGGAAATTCGATCGGTTTACCACGGGTTATACCCGGGTCGCTGGATTTTTTGCCAGAAAACTGATCGTTACCCTGATCATTCTGG
>JABDAN010000120.1:0-2348 GCA_013289175.1 Bacteroidota bacterium | reverse complement strand
ATTGTAATTTCTGCCGGGTCGCTGCTGAAAAAAGTGCCAGGCGGTTTTGTGCCGGAAGAAGACGAAGGTTATTTTATGATGGCGGCTCTTTTACCTGATGCGGCTTCTGCGCAAAGGACCGATTCGGTTACCAAAAGAATAGAAGGGATACTAAAAAGTGTTCCGGAAATCCAGTCCTACACCGTCATCAACGGATACAGTATTCTTTCCAGCACCAACTCGAGCAATTCGGCGACTGTTTTTGTTCAGTTATCACCTTGGCATGACCGCCACAAAACGGCTTCACAGGTGATCAGCGAAGTGAACAAGTATTGTGCGGTCGGTATAACGGAAGGAACGGCGATCGCCGTCAGTCCGCCGCCGATTCCAGGTTTGGGTAATGCTGCTGGTTTTACCATCGAGATCCAGGATAAAACAGGTCGGTCCCCCCTATACCTGGCAGAGCAAACGCAAAAATTTATCGAAGCGGCCCGCAAACATCCGGAAATTGGAACCATTTATACCTTGTACCGAGCATCAGTTCCACAAAAAAGTATCAATGTAGACAAAGACAAAGTGGAAAAGTTGGGGCTGAGTCTGAATACGGTAAATAGTACCATTTCCACTTTACTCGGCAGTGCCTTCGTCAATAATTTCAATGAATTCGGCCGGCAATATCAAACCTATATCATGGCCGATGCGCCTTTCCGGATGAAACCCAATGACCTGGGTTTGTTCAATGTTAAAGATTTGTCTGGCAATATGGTTTCCCTGGGAACGGTTGCCACGGTGACCGATACGGTTGGACCGCTCTATACTACCCGTTTCGATCTGTTTCGCGCGGCAGAGGTTTCCGGTTCCCCCGCTGAAGGATATACTTCCGCTCAAGCGCTGGATGCACTGGGACAAGCGGCTAAAGAGTCGCTTCCAAAAGAAATGGGGTTTGCCTACAGCAATATGTCTTACCAGGAAGTAGCGGCACAGGGTCAAGGAGGCATTGTGTTTGTGATGGCGTTGATATTTGTATTTTTTATTCTGGCGGCACAATACGAAAGTTGGAGTTTGCCATTCAGTGTACTGCTGGGTACGCCATGGGCGATTATGGGGGCTATGTTTGGCCTTTTTCTTGGAAGATTGTTTTCTGACACCTATGTAAACAATGTATTTGCGCAGATTGGTCTGGTCATGCTGATCGGACTGAATGCAAAAAATGCCATTCTCATTGTGGAATTTGCCAAAATGCGACTGGAAGAAGGGGCTACCGTAATGGAGGCTGCCATCGACGCGGCAAAGTTGAGGTTCCGTCCCATCCTGATGACTTCATTTGCTTTCATATTGGGTGTAGTTCCCCTGCTGCGTGCATCAGGGGCAGGATCGCAGTCCCGCAAAGTAATGGGCATGGCAGTATTTAGCGGAATGATTACAGCAACTGTACTGGGCACGATCTTGATTCCCGCATTCTTTGTTCTAATCGAGAGGAGAAAAAAAATTAAAGCCAAAGCGGCGCCGGATCTGTCAGGTGACGCCCCTATATCTTAAAAAAATGAAAAGGAAAGGATTGTATATATGGCCTCTTTTCACGGTGTTGTTTTTAACCGGATGCATGGTTGGAAAAAAATATTCACCGCCGCCCCCACCGACCCAGATCGTCTATCCGGATCTTACCAAAACAGACACCTCGGCCCTGGCAACCTGGTTTAATATTTATCACGATACGGCCTTGCAAAACCTGATCAAGGCAGCCATCGACAGCAACCGGGACCTGCTGGCGGCGGCAGCTCATATGCAGCAGGCCTTCGCCATATCTGGCGCAGTCAAAGCCAATCTTTATCCGCATTTCGGATATCAGGCTCAGGCGGGCGGTGGATCGGCAGGAACCGATGCAGTCAAAGCAGCTTCCGGCGTCAACGGCGGATTGTTCAATGTTTTTGGTGTGCTCAATTGGGAACTGGATGTATGGGGAAAATTGCGCTTGCAGAACCAGGCGGCGATTGACGATTTTTTATCCTCCAAAGCCAACCGAGATGCGCTGCAAGTGAGTCTGGTAGCCGAAGTGGCAACTGATTATTTTATACTTAGGGACCTGGACAATGAATTGTTCATTTCGCAAAGTACGCTGGCCGGTAGAAAAGAAAATACGCGGCTCATCAAAGACAAATTCGAACATGGATATGTTTCAGAATTGGATCTTCTCCAAGCTCAACAACAGGAAGCCATTGCGGCTGCATTTGTCCCTGCTTTCCAGCGACAGATTATTGTCATCGAGAATACCATCCGGGTATTGATCGGCTTGGGTCCCGGACCGATCCCGCGGGGCGCCAGTAACTACGACCAGCTGTTGTCACCCGATATTCCCGTCGGTCTTCCTT
>JABDAN010000119.1 GCA_013289175.1 Bacteroidota bacterium | reverse complement strand
TCCTTTGCATTCCGTTTCGTGATATATATAGTTAAAAGGTGTCATGGTTTGAAGGTGGTTTTATTTGGACAGGAATCTTAGATGGATTTGTTGACTAGGGATTGTTTCGGGCATTGAATTTACTAAATGCCGGGCTATCCTAACATAGGCTTTGAATTTCTAACAATTATTCCATTCCATGGACAAGGCATTTTTAATTGGGATGTTTGTATATAAACGACCCGTCCTCCTGTGCCAACCGTCATTTGAGTCGGCATTTATCTAAAATTTCGCGTTTGAATAAACGATTATCCCGTAAAATGACAAAAAATTCGTTCATATAATTTTTTATCTCCTTTATTTCTTTATCAGAAAGTTGACCCTTCAGCTGATCGGGTATGGTCATGAGCACTGTCTGCTTTGACAAATATTCCTGTCTTACGAATTCCATGACCTGGGGTTCGTGACAATATCCTCTATAGAGTCTATCGGTCACGTGGGTCTGTGCCAGTTGCTCGCCATTAATCTCCGAAACGATTGCATAAGGTGCATTTACCAAACCCGACATATCAAAATCATATATCAATGAAACGTATTTTTCCGGTGGAACCGAAATCAGCTTGGCATTGTGTTGATATACGGCTGACCAGTCGGTGTTGGAGATCATAAATTGAAACATTTCAAACCGCAGGGCACTCGTGTCGTCTAAAGCGGAGGGACTGATATTGACATTGTTCAAAATTTTAGCCCCGAGTCGGCCAGCCGTATTGTTGATATCCTCAATCAGCAGTCCTTTTAACTGGTATTTTTTATCTGATTTTTTCTGTTTTTCAATTAATTCGATGTCCACAAGCCGGGTGTGAAAGGCATAAAGCGAGACTTCTTCATACAATTTGTAACAAAGAAATTCTTTAAGTATCAACATATTGCTGCTTTCTGCTTTGTTGCAAGAAATCACCAACTTCAGTTTTTTGTTGCCTTGGAAAACTGTTCCCTTGGCATCTTCTTTTTTGATCTTAATGCCCAGGGGAGGGAAATAACACTGTTTAAATCTGAAATTGCCCCTTCCTTTCAGCTGGATGGCCAGGGAATCCATTAGTCCGGAAGTCCTGCGGTAGTACAACAAATGATGGATGTAGGTGGAATCGTTCTTAGAGTCCCGGATATCGTTCATGGAGAATTTCAGAGAAATTTGCAGCGGCGACTGTACACTAAACAAGGAATCTGCTTGGTTTTGACCGCAAAGGATCAATCCCTTTAAAAACAGAACAAACAAGAGAGGAACCAATTTTTTAAGGAGCATTAGATCAGTTTTACTTCATGTATGCTGAAAAACGAGGTTGATTTCCTACGCCCTATTGGCCGGATTCCTCAGGCGAAACAACCGCCGAAGAGGTATTTACATGTTGTTCGATGGCAATCGTTTCTACTTTTTTAGAAACGATGACGCCCGGGGTTAGTCCAGAAAATCTAAAATCCTCGAGTCGAATGCTGTCCGGACCTTTTTGATTAAAAGGATCTTCCAGGAATCGTTGGATATTGTACAGACAAATGAATAACAAGCCTTTAAAAAATGTCATGACAAAAACAAACCAGAGGGGCACCAGGAAACCAGTTCGGTTCAAAAGCGATGCAGGATAAAAGATGGCGAACATATATATCGCAAAAAGAATGATAAAACGAAGGCCCCAGGGTGTTTGGTGACGCCGGGTTGCCAATAAGAATTCAATGCTTTCATTCACCCTGAAATAAAAGAGAAGAATTTTAACTGAAAAACTGCTTTTAATATTTTCTTCGTTGTTTTGAATAAACAAGAGAAGTCTCCCCGGGTCACTTTCTAAAGAGCTGTGTTGTTCAGAATTCCCGGAAAGGTAATCTATCATTTCTTCGGAGGTATGCATCAAAATATGCTTGACTTCATCTTTTTTAATTCGGTCAAGTTTGCTGGATTCGAAACAATAAAAAATCGACTGTAGGGTCGATTTAAAAAGACTTAAATATTGGATAGCCCGTTCCCTTCTTCTAAAAGCTTCCCGCATGGCAAATGAAATCGGAAAAGATAGAATGATGCCCACGATGACAAAATCAATATATAAGGCTATCTTATATTGCAATGAAATGAATGAGCTGACCATTGAAATGCAGCAGATCCAAAGGGTATGTATGCTAAAAACGAATCGAAATTTTTTCATAAAACCGGTCTTTTGATTTCCTTTGCTCAGGAGGGAGACCTCCTTTGGTGGGGTTATGTGGTACCTGCCTTATGCTAATGTAAGATTTAACGGTTAAATTAGTTTGGACCTTTCGTCAGAAAGATGGCAAAGAATCCAAGTTGATTTAGCTAAAATATACCCTGGCAAAGGCTCTTCTTCCATCCCTGAGGTTGAGAGAAACGAGCAGTCTGCTGGCAACTCTTTGTCCAAAAATTGCGTCATGTTATCATAAACCAATACGATGCGGCTTATTTTTACACTTGCACTCCTTATCATATTCCTTACTTGCTGCAAAAAGTCGGGCAATAATTTGATCAACGGTTCCGGAACATGGACTGGTTCAGATACGACCTGCGGAGGATGGTTAATTCAAACTTCCAACGACATCCTCTATCAGCCCCTGAATCTGGACAGTTTTACTGTGATAAAAAAAGATGGCCTGCCGGTGCTGTTTACATACAATGAGTATGAAGGACCGGATATAAGGATCTGTCTACGCGGCAGACCCATTGTACTGACTTCTATTGCTGATCAGTAGTGTTTGTTATGCTATCCCCTAACTTTTATCATATTGTTTTGGGTGAATGATAGGTTTAGTTTTGGGTCGAACCTTTAAATAAGACCTTAACCTATGACCCGCCTCTATTCCCTTCTTTTATTGCTGGTATTTGCATGCAGCTGCAAAAAGTCCCTCTCTCCTGGAACCGGTTCAACGGCCACCACTGACACTTCCATCGCCGTTACGGCGGCAGGAACGCCGGATGGAAATCCCGTCACCAAAACCATTGGTGCTACCGGTGGAACAATTTCCAGCGCCGACGGGCGGATAGACTTGGTTATCCCACCGGGCGCCTTGTCTAGCGACATCGCTCTGACCATACAGCCCATAACCAATGAATGTCCGGGCGGCATCGGAGCCGGGTATGATTTTCAGCCGAACGGCACCAAATTTTCCATTCCAGCTACCCTTATTTTTCACTATACCGATAGTGATGTCAATGGCACTGACCCGGATTTTATTTACTATGCTACCCAGGACAGCACGTTGGCATGGG
>JABDAN010000118.1 GCA_013289175.1 Bacteroidota bacterium | reverse complement strand
TAACCTGTCTGACCAGTTGCGTTTGAATGGTAAAATCTCCGGCCGTCTGAAAGACCTTCGGATTCCCAAACTGGAAATAGAAGGAGTCGGAAATACCGCACTGGCAGCTTCAGGAACCATCCAGGGTTTACCCGATATAAAAAAAGCACGCTTTGATATCACCATTGCAAAACTTACCACTTCGCAGGAAGATCTGCACCGCCTCATCCAGGCCAAATACTTTCCTGAAAATATAAGGATTCCGGAAAATATTTCGGTAACGGGAAAATTCACGGGTACCCTTAAACGCTTTTTTGTGGATCTGCATACCACCACCAGCAATGGGGATGCGAATGTCAAAGGCAATATGGATCTTAATGGCGCATCTTACGATCTGTCCATATCGAGCAGGTCCCTGGACCTGGGACATATTCTCAAACAAGATTCCCTGTTTGGCAAAATTACCCTGGAAGCCACGGCTAAGGGAACGGGATTTGAACCCAAAAAAATGGATGCCCAATTCCATCTGAATCTCCTGGATGGGGAGATTAAATCTTATGCCTACCGGGGACTGCTTGTAGACGCACAACTACACCAGGGCACCGGCACGATTTCTTCTTCTATGAAGGACCCCAACTTGCGTTATCAACTTCAAGGGCATGCCTCTTTCGCCAGTAAATTCCCCGCTGTTCAAATAAAGCTCCAGTTGGATACGATCAATCTGCAAGCACTTAAACTGGTTGGTGACAGTCTGCAAATGCACCTGGTTTTTCAGGCCGATTTTAAAAATACCGATCCCGATCAATTGCAGGGAATAGCCTCCCTGAGCGATCTGTCCATGACAAGAGGCAGCCTTTCCATTCATACGGACAGCGTCTATCTCCGTGCGGTGCATGCCGATACCGCTCAGTCCATTCAGATCCGCAGCGAAGCGGCCGACCTGGATTGGACGGGTCAATACAAGCTTACCCAAGTCACGGCATCCTTCAAACAGTTTATCAATAACTATTATAAATTGGCCTCTCCACCCGGTCATCCGGATCCTGAACGCTGGCAGATGGCCATCCATCTGAGGCCATCCCCGTTGGTGCTGGCTATCATGCCTTCTCTACAAGGTACCGATAGCCTGAGTGGAACGATGCAGTTCAACAGCACAGAAAAAAAACTGGCCCTGGCATTTCATGATGATAAGATTCAGATCAATCAGCAGGTGATCCATCAATTGAGTATAACAGCTGACACGAAAGAAAAAAGCCTCGACTACCTTGTTTCAGTAGCCGATGCGGGCAAGCCGGGTTTTCAGCTCTATCAAACATTGATTTATGGCTCACTGGCCAATGATAAACTCACCACGACCTTGGATTTGAAGGATAAAAAACGTAAAAATAAATATATTCTCTCCGGCGCCCTTTCGCAGGTCAAAAACGGTTTCCGGTTTGTACTGAACCCGGACAGCATTCTGCTCAATTATCAACATTGGAGACTTCCTGCCGATAACTATATTCACTATGATTCTTCCGGAATAATCGTCCGGAATCTAAAACTCGAACAGGGTAGGGAGTCCGTTGAGATCAACACCAACGGAGAAACAACCAAATCCCCGCTGGATGTGAGTTTTACCAATTTCAAAATTAAAACCATCAGCCAGTTCGCCGAACAGGACTCCACGATGCTGGGTGGTACCATCAACGGCAAAGCCGAGGTTAAAAATCTTTTTACCAAGCCGTTGTTTACCTCGGATTTGAAGATCGACAGCCTGATGTTTGAAAAAGATACACTGGGTAACCTCGTTCTTCAGATAAAAAATGATGAACTCGACGCCTTCATCGCCCACATTACCCTCAAAGGGCAGGACAATGACCTGGAAGTAGACGGGAAATATTTATCCGGTGAAAGTAAAATGGACATGGAGGTGAAATTAAACCAGTTGAACCTGGCTTCCTTCAAAAGCATAGCTTTTACGCAGGTAAGAAACATGTCCGGTTATCTGAAAGGAAATTTGCACGCCAGTGGTAGTCTGGACAAACCTTTATTAAAAGGAACCCTTCATTTTGATCATGCCGTTCTGGTGCCGGTGATTACCGGAGAGCCATTGAAGCTATCAGAAGATCGGATTGATTTTGACGAACAAGGATTTGATTTTGACAATTTTGTTCTGGTTGACTCGGCAGGAAACAAAGCCACCCTGGATGGGAATGTGTATACCAAGGATTTTAAAAACTATCAATTCGATCTGTCATTTAGTGCCCAGAATTTCCGGGCTGTAAATGCTCCGAAAGAACCAAACCGAATGTTTTATGGCAAATTGAATCTGAATGCAGATATCGATGTAACGGGAGACATGAATCTGCCAAAAATCACTTCCTACTTGCGGGTTAATAAAAACACAGATTTTTATGTCATCCTGCCCAGCGACGATCCGGAAGTGGTTGACCGCAACGGAGTGGTGATTTTCGTCAATCACAACAAGCCGATCGATTCAGTGCAATTCAAAAGTTTTCTGGACTCCCTTTCCTCCAATGCCCGCTTAAAAGGAATGGATGTTTCGGCTACCATTGAAACGGACAGCAGTGCCCAGTTTACGCTGATCATCGACGAAAGGAATGGCGATGCGTTGGCACTGCGAGGACGGGCAGAATTAACAGGAGGGATTGATAAGAGTGGAAAGATGAGCCTGACAGGAAACTACGAACTGGTCAACGGTTCCTATAATCTTACGCTCAGTGTTTTGCACCGAAATTTTCAAATACAGCGGGGTAGCACGATCACCTGGACGGGAGATCCAAAAACTGCCAATATTGATATAACAGCCATCTATACCGTCAACACCGCGCCCATAGACCTGGTAGAACAGCAATTGAGCGGAGAGTCCGCATCAGACCAGAACCGCTATAAGCAGCGCCTGCCTTTTCAGGTTAAATTGAATATGACGGGTGAATTGTTGAAACCCATCGTCAAATTCGATATCGCGCTACCGGATAATTTATTGGCCCTGTGGCCGGAAGTCGACACCAAATTGGTACAGATGCGTACCGATGAGGCCGAAGTGAATAAACAGGTTTTTGCTTTGTTGTTGCTGGGCAGATTTATTCAGGAGAATCCTTTCCAGACAGCCGGTGCACCCACCGACGCTGGAACCATTGCCAAACAAAGCGCCAGTAAACTACTCAGTGATCAACTTAATCAGTTGGCTGGTTCACTGATAAAAGGTGTCGATGTAAGTTTTGATATGAATTCTGACCAGGATTACTCATCCGGTTCGGCCACCAATCAAACAGATTTGAATGTGAAAGTTTCCAAGA
>JABDAN010000117.1:694-3783 GCA_013289175.1 Bacteroidota bacterium | reverse complement strand
GACAATACGCATGGAAAAACAGATTTGACCGTCACCGGTATCATAGATGAAAGCCTGGGCAAATCTCATTTGCACAGCAATGTTTTGGTAACCATGAACAGTGGAGGCAACGGAGAATACACGATGCACAATGAGTCCTGGACGAACAACAATTATATTGCGACCTATATCAAACTAAGGGCAAAGGCCGATGTCCCTTTACTGGAGAAAAAACTTCCGGCATTTGTACAAAAGTATGGCGGAAAGAGTCTGCGGGCCGCCGGAGTGGACGTAAACCTTTACCTGCAGCCCATATCCAGCATTCACACCACCACCGGTTTGGAAAATCCTGGAATAGGAAGTCCAGTCAGTCCGGTTTTTCTTGGGATTTTATCCCTGATTGCAGCCCTTATTCAAATCATCGCCTGTATTAATTTTATGAATCTGTCCACGGCTCGCGCTTCAAAAAGGGCAAAAGAAGTGGGGGTCAGAAAAGTAATCGGGGCTGGCCGGATGGATCTGGTTCGGCAATTTCTGGGAGAATCTTTTTTTGATTTCCTTGGTCAGTGTTTTCATCGCTTTACCCTTGTTGCTTCTGTTGCTTCCTTTCCTCAATCAAATCACCCAGGCCGATATCCAAGCTTCTTTTCTAAAGGACACGCGCGTTTGGATCATGTTGGTTTCGCTGGTTTTCTTAACCGGCCTGATTGCAGGTAGTTATCCCGCATTTTACCTTTCAGCCTTCCGGGTGGTCAATGTGATCAAGGGAAATTTTACCAGTGAAATTTCTGCTCACGGAATTCGTCGTTCCCTGGTTGTATTTCAATTTGTATTGTCCATTGTCCTGATCAGCGCCATCATCATCATTTATAGTCAGCTGGCTTATATAAAACACAAAGACCTGGGATTTGACAAAGATCAGCGAATGATTTTTACCTTCAATTCAGGAGATTCCTTCGAAAAAATTCCAGCATTTATGGAGGATCTGCGTAAAATATCGGGAGTTAAAGAAGTCAGCAATGCCAGTAAATATATCAGCAGTCCCGCCATTTTTTCCAACACATTTACCTTGCCGGGTCAAAGCAGGACGGAGGCGAAATATGCCGGCTTTGTTGTCAGCGATGAATTTTTTGTCAGAGCCAATGGCGTGAAGCTGATCAGTGGAAGGGATTTCAGAGAAAATGATTCGGCAAAAGTGCTGGTCAATGAAACCTTCGCCAGAAAAATGGGCCTCACCGATCAGACAGCGCCCGGAAAGCGAATTTTAGACGGCAATGACCGGACATGGGAGATAGTGGGCGTCATGAAGGATTTCAACTATGGAAACCTGCACAAAGATGTCGAGAGTTTCATGGTCTGGATCAATCACAAACAAGACGGCCTTTGGGCCAATCTGACCGTGCACACAGCCACGGCCAACTACAAAGAATTGCTATCGAGAATAGAATCCGTTTGGAACAGGGACGTACCGGGGGTGCCGTTCGAATACAGTTTTTTAGATGAACAGGTTCAAAAACAATATGCGTCGGACATTTCCATGTCTCGTATCATCAATGCCTTTACGATCATGACCATTTGTATTTCCTGTTTGGGACTTTTCGGACTGGCCGCATTCAGTGCCGAACAAAGGAATAAGGAAATTGGGATAAGGAAGGTACTGGGTGCCAGTGTTTCCGGCATTGTGCTTTCGAAGGATTTTTTAAAACTGGTCCTCATTGCCTTCGCGATTGCGACTCCCATTTCCTGGTGGGCCATGAAAAAATGGCTGGATGAATTTGCTTTTAAAATTCAGATCAGCTGGTGGATGTTTGGCTTGGCGGGTCTGGCGACCATCTTGATCGCACTGTTTACGGTGAGTTCACAGGCTTTTAGGGCTGCGGTGATGAATCCTGTAAAAAGTTTAAGGAGCGAATAAATTTTTCGATCATTAGTTCGCGCGCCTTTAAGGGGTTGTAATGGGTTGCCTGTAATCTAGGACTATGAGCACAATTCGGATATGCGCTACCGGTAGCCAGGAGCTGCACTGAACATCTGGTCTTAAGCCTTAAAAAGCAGTTCACAGGGTTTTAAACCCGTTTGTTTCTTAAAGGCCGTTGAAAAATGAGAGATGGAGGAATAACCCAGCATCACAGAGACATCTGTTACACTGAGTCCTTTTTCATATAAAAGATACCGCGCGTGCTCCATGCGTTGGCCTTGGTAGAAATCAAAAATCGTCGTGCCAAAAAGCTCCTTGAATCCTTTTTTAAGGTAACATTCGTTGATAGCCACTTTTCGGCTGAGTTCGCGGATAGTGAGCGGCTCTCCGATATGTTCCAACAGAATTTCCCGGGCCAGATTGATCTTCTCGCGATCCGCTTCGTTGGCAAGAAACTTACATTGAAAGGAATCCACGTCCTTTTCTCCCATCATACATTCCAGACTGTAGAGCAGCAACATCTGCGTCTGGGCGTTGATGAAAATATTTTCCAAACTATCCGTATAGTTATGGTTTAAAACGCCCTCCAGTACCATCCGGGTGCGGCCACAGAGCGACAAAATTTTTGAAAATGAAGAAGGGTGTTTAAAATGGAGCACATTGTCTGACAGGGTTCCAATTACCGGCTGGGGTTTTACAAATTGGGAAAGGTGGACGGAAGAAAACCGGAAACTCATCACATCTACGGTCTCCGAGCGGTCGGGACACTGCCGGAAACTGTGTTGACGGCAGGCATTGCAATCTTTTTCCCGTTGGTTACAGTAGGTATTTCCTGAAAGGCAAAAACGAAGTTCAAAATAGTTCTCATTGGGTCTTTCACGCTGGTAGTGGTAAACCATCATTCCGGTATCTTCCAGGTTCCAAAGCGGGTTTTTCTCATAACGGCGAATCATATACTGAACGGAACCCGGTATCTGGCGGTCCTTTTCATCCAACAGGATCAACTGCTCCTGCATAAAGGGCTGTTTATAGGCCAAAGTAAGTATATCGGGGGGCTGATGCATAAATACCCGGCAAATTTAACCCCTAAAATTCATATGGCGCGGGAATTATTGTTGTACCATTGAATTAGGGGCTTTCGGCCTTTTTATTTCAGGTGGAATACCCCCCGGACAATAGTTTAAAAAACAGC
>JABDAN010000117.1:0-684 GCA_013289175.1 Bacteroidota bacterium | reverse complement strand
GTCATTCTTAGCCCTGATTTTAGTAAATTTGCAAACCCGGTTATTGTACATCTAATAACCGGTTTTTCAATAATATATGGACGAAAGTTTAGAACAGGTTGCAGCTCCTGCGGTCAATGGTTATGGAGCCGATAGTATCCAGGTTTTAGAGGGGTTGGAAGCGGTACGCAAAAGGCCCGCCATGTATATCGGGGATGTAGGCGTGAAGGGACTGCACCACCTGGTATATGAAGTGGTGGATAATTCCATCGATGAAGCCCTGGCAGGTTATTGCTCCAACATCGAAGTTGAAATTTATCCGGATAATTCGGTGAGCGTAGAAGATGATGGACGTGGCATTCCAACGGGTATGAATACCAAAGAGAAAAAAAGCGCCCTGGAGATGGTGATGACCATTCTGCATGCCGGGGGAAAATTTGACAAAAATACCTATAAGGTCTCCGGTGGTTTGCATGGAGTCGGGGTAAGTTGCGTCAATGCGCTGAGCAGCGACCTGCATGTAACGGTTCAAAGAGAAGGCAAAATTTTTGAGCAGGCCTATAAAATCGGTATACCGCAATATCCCGTTCGGGAAATCGGGCTCAGTGAAAAAACCGGTACCCGAGTACATTTTCACCCGGATCCTTCTATTTTTATCACACTGGTTTATAACCGCGACATCCTGGAAAGTCGTCTGCGTGAATT
>JABDAN010000116.1:2569-3801 GCA_013289175.1 Bacteroidota bacterium | reverse complement strand
CCTGTGATGCGGCCACGGCAATCCTGTCTTTATCGGCGTGGGCAATCTCATTTAAGGGAAGTACGGCTACATACATCAGATTTGCGGATTACAACAAAGGCGTTCTGACGGAAAAGGTTATCCGGACCTTACTGGACATATGCAAAAAAAAATCGGTGATCACGGCTGTAGACCCAAAGAGAAAACATTTCTTTGACTACCAGGGCGCTGACATTTTCAAACCCAATCTAAAAGAAGCAAAAGAGGCATTGAATGTATTAATTGATGAGGTCAACGAAAAAACACTGACTGAGATTCATCAAAAACTCTTACAGGAACTAAAACATCATATTTCTTTTATCACCCTGTCTGAAAAAGGTGTTTTCTATAACGATGGACAAAACATGCACGTGGTCCCATCGCATATCCGGAATGTAGCGGATGTTTCGGGCGCAGGAGACACGGTCATTGCCGTGGCAACGCTGGTCTATGCGCTGACCCGGAATGCCCATAGGATGGCTGAAATTGCCAATCTTGCCGGCGGATTGGTATGTGAAACGGTTGGAACGGTGGCGATTGACAAATCCCGCCTCTTGCGTGAATGTCAACGCCTGTTAATTGAAAAATAATAGATCCCCACGCAACGGGACGGCCTGCAAAAAAAGTGTAAACAAACATGAACGCCCCGCTCTTGGGGACGCTGAATAATTTCCGAATGAAAAAATATGCAGTCATTGTGGCGGGTGGATCGGGTTCGCGTATGGGAAGCCAGCTGCCCAAACAGTTTCTCCTGATCCACCAAAAACCGATATTGTGGTATACCCTGCATACTTTTTTGAAATCATACAAAGACATATACCTCATTGTGGTTCTACCAGCCGAATATTATGAAACCGGCCGGGCTATCTGCGATGAGTTCCAACCCTTAAATCCCATTCAGACCGTAGTAGGAGGAGACAAGCGTTTTCATTCTGTACGGGAGGGACTCTCTCTAATCCAGGATCCATCGGTGATTTTTGTCCACGATGCGGTTCGCTGTCTGCTTACTCCATCCCTTATTCATCTCTGTTTTGAAGAAACCATTCAGTTTGGATCGGCGATACCTTGCATAGAATCCAAGGACAGTGTTCGTATACTGGAGGAAACAGGCAACCGTGCGGTCAAGAGGACGGATGTTAAGCTCGTGCAGACGCCTCAGACCTTCCTGAGTGAACTTCTTTTGCCTTCTTATCAGGCAGCATACCTGGATTCAT
>JABDAN010000116.1:0-2559 GCA_013289175.1 Bacteroidota bacterium | reverse complement strand
GCCAATCATCCCATTCACCTGGTGAATGGTGAAGAAAACAACATCAAAATTACCAGCCCGCTGGACCTGATCACGGCTGAGAAATTACTGGATCCGCCACTACATTCTCTTTGAGGAATCCTGGAAGATGCGCGGGTTATTTTCCTGCAGAAATTTCCTGCATGCGGTCAGTTATTTAAACAAATTGAAAGGGAAAGGCAGAAGATTATATCGCAGAAAGGGGAAAGGGCAATCCTTGGATCCGAACTTACGATAGAATTCCGCAATGGCGGGCAGTTCAGAGCCTTCAAAATCCAGCAGTAAGGGATGGGCGGCAAATTCCTGGATTAGTTGATCTATGAGCAAAAAATGGGAACGCTTATCCCGGCCAACTGTTAATGTCACGGACATGATATTATAAATCCTTTGATGATCTTTAAAGAAGATATTCGAACTTAACAATTGACCGGATCCATCCTTCACCTGGCGGACCAGTAACATGTTTCTGTCAACCAGCTCACGGCATAAGGACAGGAATTTTAGATAGTGCCTTTTTTTGACTTGTGGGAAGCGGGAACCGTAGGTTTTCTCATACAAGGATACCGTAGTAGAGAAATCATCTGATTTGGAATAATGCAGATCGTGGCTTTTTGCTTCAGATAGATTTTCCAGCAATCTTTTCTTATAGCCTCCGCGGATATCTGAATATGATTTCTCCAGGGCCAAAATAAAATTTGCGTGCGGTACGCTCTCACTGACTTCATTTGCCGCGTTTAAATGAATTTCACAGAATTTAAAATGCTTTTTTGCCTGATGAATAAAATTTTCCGCATCGATGGGGCCTTTTTTATTTAAATCGAAGATGCCCAGTTGAGCCATAAATGGGGGTTGATATAAATATGATATACCATACTTGCGATTCCAGGTAAGGGGCATTACGGCCTCATAGTCTCCCTGGATCAATGCACTCCATTTATCGGCCATGGTATCCAGATAAAAGGAACGAGCATACACCAATCCGTTCGGAGCATGTAGGATACAATAATCCCATTTTTCAAGGTCAATTTCATGCCGGTGCAAAAATCTGATATCTTCTGCGGCCTTATTCATATACCGGTAGTCTTTTTTTCAGGATCCATTTATAGTCAATATTCTGAATATCGATGCTAAACGTAATCCTTCTTCCAAAATTGACCCCATTCAAAGCCTGATTAAAGTCACTGCTATAAATAAGGGGAGCGTAAATATTCAGCACATTTTTAAACAAACTTAGCTGGATACCTCCGGTGTATAAAAAATGGCTGGTTGTAGCGTTCGGTTCCCAGGCTTCCGCATAAGTACCTACGTCGAAGAACAAACGGAGCGGAACGGGAAATGGAAACATTTTTGCAGGAAAAGAACTCGTGAAATTTAAAGCAGTAACCCAATTGGAAGATTTCCCCTGTAAGTAAGTCAAGTCATCTATTCTTAATTTTAGTCCGCCATCGCGAATCATGATCTGCTGGGCTGCGTAACCCTGGTCAGGGATGGATGACTTTATCTGCGCATAGGTGGCCGACCGGGCAATAAAATAGTCCTGGTATAAGTAGTCTTCCTCTCCGTCAACCCCCAACAACTGAGGTTCATAACGACTGAGATCTAAATTGTTGTTGTTGTTGTTCCAGGCGCCAAATTTCGCAGCGAAAAATCGTACCTGCAAACCACCGCCTTGAGGGTAATTCAGGAAATAATTTGCGTGCAGGTTGATCCGGTAAAACAATTCACTTTGCTGCACTTCGACCCGCAAGTCGTAAGGATACAGCACACGGGTATCCTGCAAATTAAAAGTTAGCTGATTAACGTAACGGAAACTGGTACTCACAGAATTGGGATGATACAAGGAATCTTTGGAGGAAAGACCGTATCCACCAAAAGACTGTTCCTTGATGAGAAAACTGCTGAAGTCCATCCATCGGCTGATATGACTTCTGGGGTTTGAATTTCTAAAATCTACCCGGATATAGGGCACGAGCTTGGAGAAATATTCAAACAATACGTGACCGGAACTGTCGGTTGCCTTGTTGGTATTAAAATGACCTCCGTTCAGACCGATGGTGATGCGGCTGAAATAATTTTCAGGGCGCCAGGTATAACTCAGCCTTCCCAGTCCTACCAGTTCTTTGGAACCGAAAGCATAAAGCGGCGTGGCCAAAAACTCAAATTTATCCGCGGGAAGGTTGATGTTGTGAATGACGGTACCCAACATGAAATCATCGTATTTATTATAACCCACCGCCGGGGCAATACCGATGTAATTGTACTTTTCACTGTTTCTGGCCGAAAAGATATACGTTGGTTTCAGGATTCTTTTTTCGTAAGCCGGGAACAAGGAGGCCGGCGCATTCAATTTGTCAAATAGTACCTGGAGATTTTTACCCGAAAGGGAATCTGCCATCTTTTTAAATTGGGTGGAATCTGGATGATTGAATTGCCAGACGGAAAAATATTCGGGCATAAACCGATCAAAGGATTGTATTCCCATAGAATCCTCCAATAAGGAAACCCATAAACTGGCCTTGGTTCCAGGGATCAGTGAATCAT
>JABDAN010000115.1 GCA_013289175.1 Bacteroidota bacterium | reverse complement strand
AATCAGAAAAAAAAGCGCATCCCGCCAACCTGATTCCCTTGTTGCTGGACAACTACATCGATTTTTTTACCCTCTTTTTCAACCAGGACCCGGAAGAATTCAAAAAGAGAAGACCTTCCGCCGAACAGCGTTTGATATGGATGAAAAAGGGGGATCCTGCTTCGCCCTATTACCTGTTCAGCCGTTCAGTGATTTATTTCCAGTGGGCAGCCATTGACATCAAATTCGGGGAACACTGGGACGCGGCCTGGTATTTCCGAAAATCCTTTCTGTTGGGACGGGAGAACCTGGAAAAATTTCCTGGTTTCCAACCCTCCCTGATGCTCCAGGGTTCAATGCAGGTGGCCGCTGGCACCATACCCCCCGGTCTTCAGCGACTCAGCAGCCTGCTGGGTATTCACGGTACCATCGATTCGGGTATGAGAAATTTAGAGAACATGCTGAACAGCCGCGAAAACGATCATAGGAATGCAATAAGCGGGGTTCTATTTTTTCGCGGGCTTCTGCAGACAGTTTAGCGAAATGACGTTCTTCTTTTTCGGTTGCCGAGATAATCTTGTCGAGTTCTTCCTTTTTATTTTTCAGAACGGAATCCTTGGTGGCCAGGGTTTTCTTTGCCTTGTCAAGCAGGATCGCTTTTTCGCTCACTTCTTCCTGGGCATCTTTGATGTGTTTTTCAGACAACTTTACTTCCAGCTGCTGCATTTCGATTTCCTTGTTGATGGCTTCGAACTCGCGGCTGTTCTTTACGTTCTCGCTTTGTTTTTCGTATTTTTTAATGAGCTCTTCAGAATCCTTCATGCCTTGTTTTTTCTGGGCAATGAATTCCTGGATGCCGTTGATTTCTTCTTCAATGCGCGTCTGGCGTGCGTTCAGACCCTGGATCTCGTCTTCCAGATCACTGACTTCCATGGGAAGCTCGCCTTTCAATACTTTATATTCGTCTAATTTGGATTCTATCTTCTGAAGACTGATCAGAGAGGCTAATTTTTCTTCTACTGAAAATTCTTTGACGTTGGCCATAATTTAGATATAATAGTGGACCGGGTTTGTTACTGTCCCGGATTTAAGGACGGCAAAGTTAGGAAATTTTTCCAGGATAACCCTATAAAGGAGATCGATCGTGAATTGCTCGCTTTCGTAGTGGCCGATATCGGCGACGACCATCTTTCCCTCCGTTTCAAAAAACTGGTGATAGCGGATATCTGCGCTGATAAAAAAATCGCAATTTGCCTGTAACGCATTGGAAATCAAAAAGCCACCAGCTCCCCCGCATATGCCGACCCGGGTAACTGTTTTCCCCCTCAGGGGGCTGTGGCGGATCACGGGTATACTGAAAAGTTCCCGTAGACGCCGCAACAGTTCGGTTTCGGACAGGGGCTCGATCAGGTCTCCGGCCATTCCGGACCCGACCGATGGGTTTGCTGCCGACTGGGCCAGTAAAATCTCCCGGTTCACCAGTCCGATCCGGTCGGCGATGGACGCGTTGACGCCGCCGAGTATGTTATCCAGATTGGTATGGATGGCATATAGGGCTATATCCTGCTTGATGGATGCCAAAAGGGCTCTCCCCTGACCGGTGCCGGGGATTATTTGGCGTAAGGGTTGAAAAATCAGGGGGTGGTGAGAAACCAGGAGATTACATTTTTTTTCCACGGCTTCCCGGACGGTCTCTTCCGTGCAATCCAGGCTCACCAGGACGCCGGTACATTCCAGGGACGGATCCCCAGAAATCATCCCGCTGTTGTCATAGGTTTCCTGGTAGGCAAGAGGTGCCAGTGATTCCAGGTGTTCAACGATCTCCCTAATTTTCATCCACTGAAATTAAGGGCTTTTCAAATTTGTTAAGTGGAAAGGATCTAACTTTCCCAAAACATTCCAAATGAAAAAAGCCCTTCTCCTTCTGCTGATTTCTCTTTCATTTTATTCTTTGAAACCCACCGATAAAAGCCTCACCAAACAGGAAAGGGATTTTGCCGTTCAGTTCATGATCCAGGGACGCGATTCGATCATCATGGATGTGAAAGGGCTCAGTACGGCACAACTCAATTGGAAAGCCGATTCCACCCGCTGGAGTGTGGCGCAATGTGTCGAACACATTGCCCTGGCTGAAGGGATGCTGATGGGGGTGGTTCAAATGAATCTCCAGCCGGCGGCAGATCCTTCAAAAAGAGATTCCCTGAAATATACTTATCAGCAGATCATGGGCTTTCTTTCCAACAGGACTCAAAAGTTCCAGGCGCCAGATATGCTTAAACCCGATGGCAAAATCGGTCCCTATCCTGCAGCGCTGGATTCCTTTATCGCACGCAGAAACAGGAACATCGAATTTGTAAAAACCACCCAGGCTGATTTCAGGGATCACTATTGGGTAGTCCCGAATTTTGGAATGATTGATGATTACCAAGCCCTTCTTTTTATGGTGGCCCACAGTAAGAGGCATACCAAACAACTCGAAGAAGTAAAGGCGACTCCTGGTTTCCCAAATTAGTCGGTCCTCCGGGGGTGTGTCTACATGATGGGGAAGTGATTATAACGAGGAGTCTATTATTGTAGACTCATTGAATCAGTTTTTCCAAATGGATCAGCTTTCCTTCCTCATCAAATCCTTCCACAATGATGCGGATATTGTGGGCGACATCGCTGTTGTAAAAAGGGATGCTGATTTTTGCATCGCCCTTGCCGCCCCGTACATGGGCATTCCAGTAAAGGGTAGTCCGAATATCGTCGGTCTCTGGCTCGGGGTTAATCAGATAATCCGGAGAATAGAATTCCCGGACAGGTGCATAACCCGCCACTCGAACCATCTCCAGTCCCTTAATCGAAGGATCCGGTGTTCTATCCTGCCCCTTCTTGGTATAGATGGCAATAACCCCTCCTGCCCCTCCACTGAGTCCGGTTGCTGAACCGGGTGAAAAGACTTTTATCATGGCGATACTGCTGACTGGAATGGTCTTGACAACATTGGTGTTTGCCTGAAATTCATCCAAGTACAGGTCGGGGCTCGATCCCCGCCAGGACATCGTGGGATTGGGACCATTGATGATCTGCAGGCCGGCTACTTTGCTTTGCAGGTAGGAAAAGATATCGGGCGATGAAACAGCGAAAGGATCATCCAGTAAATCGAAAATGATGGCGTTGCCCCCGCTGAAAAGTCCGGAACTGTAGAGTTCATCCAGTTTTTGCTTGTTGGATTTCAACCGTGTTCGGACCGTTACGGTCTGCAGGTTTTGATATCTTTTGTCCGGGCCCTGTAGTTTGGCTATCTCGGCCATGACCATCCTGTTTTTACGGACCAAGGAACTGTCATCCGGCGACCAGGTCGCGAGCGTCATGTTGTTGAACGGTTTGAGTTTCCTAAATCCGGGATAAAGGCCGTTTTTTGAAAATAACGGCCGCCTCGTTAGAAAGGTTATGATTTTCATTAAACTGATAATAGGCCTTGACCGTGTCATAGTATACCAGACCACCCAATAGGAATTTTCCATTTTTGGTATAGGGGATGGTCAACATCTTTGTGGTCGAGTCCTTTTTTTTGATAAATACAATGAGGCTTTCATCGTGTGAGATCCGGGAATTATCAACGCCCAGCACTTCGGCATTTAAAGAAAGATAGTCCTCGGTTGGATATTTAATAACCGGTGTTTTGCCAGCCGCGAGGTCTTCCCATTTGAATCTTCTCCATCCATGGGTGAGCATAACCAGGTCGAGCTGCTGGACCAGGGAGTCAGCACTGTTCTGAAAATAATAGTAGGGGTCTTTCACATATCCCCGCAGGTCGGCGGTCAGCAATAGATGCGAAATAATATTGTCATCGCCAGGCCGGTTGCCATCCACTTCCGCATCCGTCACCGCGACGGAAACATCGGACTTCAGGGTAGTGGGCAACACCAAATCGAATTCGCTGCGACCCCTGGGTTTC
>JABDAN010000114.1 GCA_013289175.1 Bacteroidota bacterium | reverse complement strand
CACGATGTTGATGGTCGATGCCGTTTTGTTCTTCGCCAGATTCCGCCAAGCTGTGACAAAATAATTTTTTAGCATGGGACTTGATCCTTTGGGTGTAATGTCAAAAGGAAATCAAAGTCAATGCCCCATGTTAAACCATTGATAATTATATTTTTGTGCAGGAGGATTCTGAAAAATCTGTGCGAAAACGAACACTGGGTGTTCGACTACACTTTCACGGGGGCAACCAACCTAAATCCATTCCCGTGGATATTGACGATTTCAATATTGGAATCGTCACGCAGATATTTTCTCAGCTTTGCAATATAAACGTCCATGCTCCGGCCGTTGAAATAGGTATCACTGCCCCATATTTTTTTCAAAGCCGCTTCCCTGGGCAGCAGGTCATTGAGGTGTTCTGCCAGCATCTTCAAAAGTTCATTTTCTTTGGGAGACAGGGTTTGGGTTTGTCCGTTGTGTACGAGTTGCCTGAGCTTCGGATGGAAATGATAGGAGCCCAGATCAAATTCTTTGTTGTCAGCTTCCTTATTTAAGTCATCGTTCCTTTTGAGGATGGCCCGGATTTTCATGAGCAACACTTCGCTGTCGAAGGGTTTGGTGATATAATCGTCGGCACCCAATTTATATCCCTGGATGATATCTTCCTTCATGGTCTTGGCACTCAGAAAGAACAAGGGGACATCCGGATTGACATCCCGGATTTCTTCTGCGAGCGTAAATCCATCCATATGTGGCATCATGACATCGAGCAAACAGAGGTCTACATGTTCCCGCTGAAATGCAGCGAGTCCCAGGCGTCCATCTCGTTCCAGGCTTACTTCAAAATCATTTAGCTCCAGGTAGTTTTTCAATACCATTCCCAGGTTTGCATCGTCTTCGCACAATAGGATCTTAGGTTTTTTTCCTTCCATATAATCGTTTGTATACAAATAAAATTAATTCATTTCCTCTAATACGGTATCAGCGAGTAATTTTTTGTTAATACTCTGGGGGGGAGGGGGGATGGAAGTGGGGACCAAATTGTATCTTTGCCTGTCATAAAACTACTGATGGACGCTCAATTCAACCCAGACAAACAACATACCCTTAAACAGGACATAAGCATTTCAGGAACCGGCCTGCACACGGGTATTATGGTCGATATGACCCTGCGGCCGGCCAATCCGGGATACGGATTCCAGTTTCAGCGGATTGATCTGGCCGGACGCCCGATGATCAAAGCGGATTGTGACCTGGTTACGGATACTTCCCGGGGTACGACACTGGAAGACAACGGGGCAAGAATCAGTACGATTGAACACATTCTGGCAGCCCTGGTCGGGATGGGGGTTGACAATTGTCTTATTGAGATCAATGGTCCTGAAATTCCCATCATCGACGGCAGTTCCGAACCTTTTGTGGAGATCATCGAGGAAGCGGGACTAGAAGAGCAGGATGCTGCCAAAGCCTGGTACAGCATCGACAACAACATTACCCACTACGATGAGAAAAAGCGGGTGGAAATGATGGCCATGCCTTCGCTGGAATATAAAGTGACGACCCTGATCGATTTTAACAGCCCGGTCCTGGGCACGCAACATGCGGGCCTCAAATCCATGAAGGATTTTAAAACTGAAATCGCTCCCTGCCGTACGTTTTGTTTTCTCCATGAACTGGAAATGCTGCTCGAAAACAACCTCATCAAGGGCGGCGATATCAACAACGCCATTGTAATTGTAGACAAAAAAGTTACAGAAGAGGAAATGCACCGGCTCGCCAAAGCATTTGGGCGCGACAATATGGAAATAAAAAGCGGCGGTTATCTCAACAACCTGGAATTGCGCTTTCCCAATGAGCCCGCACGACACAAACTACTGGATGTGGTGGGAGACCTGGCCTTGATCGGATATCCCATCAAAGGGCATGTCATCGCCAACCGACCGGGTCATTCTACGAATGTGGATTTTGCCAGAAAAATCAAACAGTATATCCGAAAGAACAGACACCTGAAGAATACACCGGTGTATGATCCTACCCAGCAACCGATTTACAATAGTCAGCAGATCGAAAAGACGCTGCCCCACCGTTATCCTTTTTTACTGGTAGATAAAATCATTGAATTAACGGACACCTATATTGTCGGAATAAAAAATGTGACTTTCAATGAGCCATTTTTTGTTGGACATTTTCCGGGCAATCCGATCATGCCGGGTGTTTTGCAAATCGAAGCCCTTGCGCAGACAGGGGGAATACTGGCCATCAATGCCATGGCGGGCGGTGGTCAATACGACACCTATTTTCTGAAAATCGACAATTGTAAATTCAAAGCAAAAGTTGTTCCCGGAGATACGATGGTCATGAAGTTGGAATTGCTCAATCCCATCCGCCGGGGGATCGTTGAAATGAGGGGAACTGTGTTTGTAGGCAATAAAATCGTGACCGAAGCCGATCTGATGGCTCAGCTGGTAAAGCGAAGTTAAATTCGTGAATTTGTGGCAAATAAGGTTATTTTTGTAAAGCTGGGTTATGCTCAGCATTTTTTCTATGAAGCAACCTGCCATCATCAAAGAAATAGTTCCGAGCGGGTCGAAATCCGCACCATCAACTGATGAAAGAATGATCCATCCCCATACCTATATACATCCCAATGCGCGCGTAGCTACCAACGTTAAAATTGATCCTTTTTCCGTACTTCATCAGGATGTGGAAGTGGGCGAGGGCACCTGGATTGGCTCCAATGTTACGATTATGGAGGGGGCGAGAATTGGCAAGAATTGCAGGATTTTCCCAGGAGCGGTCATTGCAGCCATTCCGCAGGATCTAAAGTTTCAGGGCGAATATTCCAATGTGTTTATCGGAGACAATACCACGATTCGCGAGTTTGTTACCGTCAACCGCGGTACCAAGGACCGGGAAAAAACTTCTATTGGGAGCAATTGTCTCATACAGGCCTATTGCCATCTGGCACATGATTGCATTGTCGGAGACTATTGTGTGATGAGCAACAACACCCAGGTTGCCGGTCATGTAATCATTGAAGATTATGCGATTCTGGGCGGTATGTGCGCCATTCACCAGTTCGTCAGAATCGGCCGCCACAGTTTTTTGCAGGGCGGGTCCCTGGTAGGAAAGGATATTCCACCTTATATCAAAGCAGGAAGGCTTCCTTTAAGTTATTGCGGTGTTAATTCCGTAGGATTGAAAAGGCGGGGATTTTCCATCGACAAAATCAATCATATCCTGGACATCTATCGCATCATCTACAATAAGGGACTCAATACTTCCCAGGCGCTGGAATTTCTGGAAGAAGATTTCTCTGCAACCGACGAACGAGATGAAATCGTCACTTTCATCCGGGAAAGCAGCCGTGGCATCATCAAACGTTTTGGAAAAGGAAATATCGATGAAGATTATCCTGTCTGATGCAGGCAAGCGGTACAATCGCGCATGGATATTCCGGCATTTCAACTATACCTTTCTTTCCTCTCAAGCTTATGCCATAACCGGTCCGAACGGTTCTGGAAAGTCCACCTTGCTACAGTTTATTGCAGGCGCCCTGGTGCCCAGTGAAGGAAAAGTTTCCTATCAAGTTTCCGCTGACCGGGAGGTTACTGAAATCTATCCCCTGCTTTCGCTGGCAGCGCCCTATCTGGAAACAATCGAAGAAATGACTGCCCTTGAATTTTTCCGCTTTCACCAGGGTTTTAAACCCTTGAAGCCTCAATGGTCCATCCCGCAGGTGCTGGAAAAAATGGGACTGGCGGAAGCGGCAGAAAAGCAAATCCGCTACTATTCATCCGGAATGAAACAAAGGCTGAAACTGGCCCAGGCCTTTTTTTCTGATACCCCTGTTTTACTCTTGGATGAACCCACCACCAACCTGGATGCTTCCGGAATTTCCTTGTATCATGAATTGATCCGTCAGTGGGGAGAGGGACGTCTAG
>JABDAN010000113.1 GCA_013289175.1 Bacteroidota bacterium | reverse complement strand
AAATATCGCTTGATTCACATCAAACCGGAATAGCAAAATGCGCATTCTTAGGGATAATTCTGAAGCTAGTCGACTTATATCTTCAGATTCTCTTGGGCTTTAAATTTTTCTGGGGTTAAAATTCTCAAGCTTAGCGACCAAACATTTCGAGGAAGTGATGGAAAAAATTATTTTCTCAATAAACTATGTTTTCAAAGATGGAAAATTTGTTAAACAATAATGAAGTTTTATAATGAAAATCTATAGTCCATTTCGGATAATTGGAATTTGGATCCCAATTGTTATAGTGGTCGATTTAGTTACTATTCCGATTCTTTTTAATACAACAGCCGGAGGTGAGCAAAGACCTCTGACTTTCTTGGTGGAATCATTCAAAATTGCAGCGTATGGGATAATGCTTTTGAGTATTGTTGGGTTTGCTTTTTTTTATAAAAATTGGAGTAAATTATACTGGGTGTTTAGTTTATTTTTTTTGCTCATTGGAACATTTTATATTTTTCGAAGTAATGGAAAAACAATTCCTTACGGTTTTGATGAGGCTACCTATCAAATAAACGGCTCAACTTTAAAATGTAAAACGGAGTTTTACGGCCAAGATTCGGAAGCCATTAGGAAGATAAGAAGTATAAGTTTTTGGAAGGATAATAAAAAAGATAGCGTTTGGGTAACTTACTCTGAAAATGGGAAGGTCTTAGAAGAAAAGAGATATAAAAATGATACTTTAGTCAGTCGTTAACGGAAGTTTACCGGATCAGAGTAAATGAAGGATCAAAGAATAAGCTCTTCAATTTTGTCAATGAGTGTAATAATATGAAAGACGTAAATGGCGTCAACGTGGATATTCCGAGCAACGTGACCACCTTATTCCGAGGTAAACTGACCACCTAGAGTTACTCCGTTTTTTTGCATCAAAAAGTTACTTTTATTTCGGTTGATTTTTTGTTGAGGATTTAGTTTATGGTTTCTTCCATATCTGATTGGAAGTTAATTCTTTTTTTGCGCATGGAGTCTCCTTTGAGTTCAAGTCGGTGAGCATCGTGGATGATCCGGTCTAAGATGGCGTCCGCGATGGTCTGTTCTCCGACCACTTCATGCCATTTACTAACCGGCACCTGGGAGGTAAACAACGTGGACCGTTTGCTGAGACGATCTTCAATAATTTCCATGAGGATTGTCCGGCTTTGTGCGTCCAGGGGCTGCATGCCGAAGTCGTCGATAATCAGCAGATCCTGTCGTACCTTCGAAAGTTCATCACATTCCGATCATAACAATATGTTTTGTAATTTATTTTTTATTTGTGAAGATTTTCAAAGCCGATAAAAATAGAGCTTATGGCATATATTATTGAATAAATTTAAAATATGAAAAAATTTTCCAATTTCCCAAAAGATAGAGGGTGGTGGTCTCTGGTTGATTGCTGTTGGGCAACTGCCATACCGCGCGGATATAGTAAATACCGCCGATGATGTTATCAGAAGATGGGATGGCTCCATCGGACCATAAGGACTTTCAAAATAATAACTGTAATATTTTGTGTCTCCGATGTTTTTGGGCGTGACGGCAATCACGATGGTATCCGGCAAAACAATATTTGCAGTGCCGAGTTGCCCGTTGCCGCTGATGACTTTGATATCGCCCGGAGGCGGGGAATAATCAGGTGCCATGTTTGATTTTTTGCATCTTGTGAAAACACAAAGAATCGCAAAAGATGGGATGACACCACGATGTTTCATAAAATCTGAAAAAGCACTGATTCGTAAATATAGTATGCGAAGATTGAGTGTGAAATGTTCCAGAAGTTTCGAGGTATAAAAACGTCTTTTCCCGGCAGTCCCGTAGTGAATTACTCAGCCGGACTAAGGGTTTACCCTTAGACAATTACTGTTTTCTAGTCCGCCAAGAAGTCCATTTGACGCTGCCTATATGTATGGTTTTGTTTATCGGGAAAACCGGGAGGTACATGCACGTTCTATTCTTTATTGAGCACCATATCTCCGGCAGGCCTGGCGTCTGGCAGTTAAAATTGTGCGTGGGTATGCTTTTAAACTTTTATCTTGGAGATAGCATAATGTAAGCCATGTCCAAAGGAATCTTCGTGTCCGTTTTAATTTTTATAGTTGTCAGGAGTGAAGCGCAGTTGGGCGTAATGAAAATGGTGGGAAACAATACGAGCAATTATTCGCTCGGGTTCGGCGCATTCATTAAAGGAATATTCCCTCTTTCCCAGGCGAGTGACCTGACCTAGAACTCGGTGCAAATTTTTTCTCCCTGAATGATGGAGGCAGCGGGAGCGGGTCGGCCTTCGTGCCCATAAAAGCCGGTTATCGTTATTCCCTGAATGGAACGGGCAAGGGATTGTATGTGGAACCGCAGAACGGGTATAATATCTACGGGGTGACTTCTGAAATTGTAGATGGATATAACAAAGACCTTACCTTTCATGGTATCGTACTGGCGGCCGGTATGGGTTACCTGTTTGATATCGGAACTGTGCCGCTGGACCTCAATATGCACTATGAAACGATTGTCGCTCACGGAGGATCTGACAACTATATTAGTCTGGGTTTAACTTACCATATACTTTTTGGGAAAAAAGACGAGTATTAAAAGACATTGAACGATAAGAACCATGAGAAAATTATTATTGACATCCTTGGTGATTTTGACTTTGTCTTCCTGTTTAAAGAATTCCATTGCTGACGCCATGCTGGACGAGCAAAAATCAGCCGGTCAGGCCGGTTCGCCGGCATTGGCTACGCTTACCTATACGATCAATGGAACCAAGGTAACAACCTCGGTAAATGATCCGGACAACCAGATGCCCTCCGGTTATCAATTGGGATGCAGCAAAACAGTCTACTCTGGCACCAATAGCATTGTCTACAGCCTCGATTGTGTAGGCAGCACCGGAGAAATGGGCTTTACCTTTTTCACAGATAGTTTAATGGTTGGAAATTACCTTTATACCGGAATCTATGGCGATATGTTTATTTTAAGTTACAACGGTACGGACGAATTTGTGCACGATCCCTCAGACAGTATTAGCTTTAATGTAACATCGTACAGCCAGGGACATATCAGCGGAAATTTCTCCGGAAGACTGACGACTATGATCACGGCAGGAAATCCTAACAATACCTATGGCCCTCCCGGATCGGTTTTAATTACGAACGGCAGTTTTAAAGATGTTCCGGTGTTTTACTGAGGATTTTTCGGATTCCCAAGGGTTCTTTATTTTCAAGCATAGTGATATGAATTCATTGGTTCATATACTGTGTCTCCTAAAAAAAAATGAAGATGGGAAAACTACGAATTATAATATGTCCGAAAAGAGTTTGGATTTAAATGCTACTAGGGGTTTATACTTAGGTGTTTTTATAACGAAAGTTGTTTAGTTTTCATATTTTGGCGAATGATAAAAACGCCCCTTTTCCTACTAATATGTTTTTCCTTAACGGCTAGATCACAGAAAAGGGAGTCGTTTTATGTATTCGATTCGAAATGGAAACCAACCAAAATCGAGACTGCCCATTTTATTTTGCATACCTACCAAGTAAATGATACCTGTTGGCAATGGGACTTTTATAACTTTTTTGGGCCGTTAATCAAAACGGAGCAATATCGGGATAAGGAAGGCGGCGATATGAATGGAGTGTCATATTATTATAATGAAAGGGGATATATCGATTCCATGGCGCATTTTAGAGAAGGACGACTTAACGGAGACTCTTATAAGCTAACTGGAGACAGCTTGAAACACCAAATTCGATACGTATACAGAAATGATACTCTAATCGAGAAAGTTGATCGCGACACGGTTAAAAAAAGATTCAGCTTTTACCTTTAGTGATGAAAAAGAGTCGGAATTTCCAGGTGGTATTAAGGCTTGGTATAGTTATATGAGTAAAAATCTTATATATCCTGAGCGCGCGGTAAACGGAAATATTCAGGGACAGGTTGTAGTTCGATTTATTATAGATAAAGATGGATTTATAATTGAACCAGTAGTTGCCGGATCGGTTGAA
>JABDAN010000112.1 GCA_013289175.1 Bacteroidota bacterium | reverse complement strand
TATTTGCTACCGGTGCGGAATCGAATTTTTTTGGCATGGGTCACAAACTGCAGCTGCTGAAAGATGACGATCGAAGCGGAGATCATAAACACGGTTATAACAAACTGCAATACCAGCAACGATTTTCTAAAAAATATTGTCCCACCCATCCGGGTCATTTTGCCTTTGAGTGCCGGTATGGTCTGGAATCTTGCCAGGATCAAGGAGGGATAGATGCCACTGATCATGCCAACGCATATTGAAAACAAAACCACGAATCCAAGACTGGGTAAAAAACCAAATCGCCAAACCGAAAGATTTTTGCCTGTAAGCTGATTAAAAACGGGCATGGAAAACCTTACCAGCACCAGGGCCAGCACACCAGCCAGCATAGTAACCAGTGCCGCCTCCGTGATGAAAAGTGCAGCGAGCTGTAACTTGCCTGAGCCCAGGGTCTTGCGGACACCTATTTCTTTAATCCTGGAAGAAGCCCGCGCCGTAGCCAGGTTCACATAGTTAATAATTGCAATGAAAAGAATCAGCAAGGCAATTGCACTGAAAATATAAATTCTGCTCATACTGCTGTTCGGACTTATCTCATAGTCCAGATTGGAATGCAGGTGTATGGAAGTCAGGGGCTGTAACTCGACCCGGTATCGGTCGGCATGCATTTCCTTTTGAATCGTGCTGGATACAAAAGGGGGTAATTGTTGCTCCAAGGATTTCTCGGCCGCAGGTGATTTCAGCAATAAATAGGTATACAAAGAAGCGTTCTGCCAACTACCCGTGGGTGGTGTGGCAAAGGAACGAACGGCAGAAAAATGTAAATGACTGTTAGCCGGAGGGTCCCGGATGATTCCAGTGACCTTTGCCGGATTGTTTCCAGGAAAAATAATCACCTCATTGATCACCGATTCCGAAGAGCCGAAGAGCGTGTGGGCGAGGCTTTCGGTCAGCACAATCGATTGCGGATCGGAAAGGGCTGTCGCTTGATCCCCTTCCAGAAATTCAAAGCTAAATACCCTGAAAATAGGAGGGATCAGCTGTTATGATATCCGGCACTTTCAACACATTTGTCCCGTGTTCAATCAAGTCACCTCCTTCTGCATCGATGCGTACGGCTTCCTCAATCTGGGGAAAGGCCGTTTTCAGTGCAGGGGCAAATGGTGCCGAAGTAAGGGCGATATGCATATTCCCACCCTCCCATTCCTGATGCTGGACCACCCGTACAATGCGGTCTGCTTTGTCGTGAAAGCGGTCGTAACTCCATTCATCTTTGACATAGAGGACAATCAGCCAGCAGGCCGCCAGACTCACGGCCAGTCCGAATATATTGATCGACGAATAAATCTTATGCCGCTTCAGGTTCCGATAAGACGTGCGCAGGTTGTTCATCCACATCATATACGAATTTATAATTTTTCTGACCATACCAGGCCAAACCAGTGCCACTAAAAATGGAGTTGATTTCCAGGCAGTTGCTGTTTGAGATTTTTGTGGGTGTTCGTTTCTGTAACAGTGTCTGTACGCTGTTGGTCTGTACAAACGGGGTTGCGGACAGTTGAATAAAAGCGAACTGTCCAAAGATGGTGGTCATTCGGGCGAGTAAAAAATGATCAGGCCATTTCACTCAATTCAAGCCACCGGTATTCCTTAGTCTGCAGGGTTTCAGTAATAACCGTAAAGCGCTGCGACAATTGTTGAATGGAATCGTAGTTGACTGTATCGGCATGTAACTTCTCTGTGATCAATTCCTTTTCCCGGTTGAGCTCGCTGATTTCCTTTTCCAATAGTTCGAGTTCCCTTTTTTCCTTAAAGGAGAGTTTGGCTTTGGGGGAGGCGTTCATCACCATTTCTTTGATCTCGACTGGTGGAGGAGCGGGTTTTTTTTCCGTGGCCTCTTCGCTGTCCTTGTTCTTAAGCCATTGCTGGTAGATTCCGTAGTTGCCCGGGAAATCTTTTACCACACCATGGCCTTCAAAAACAAACAGGTGCTCGACCATTCGGTCCATAAAATACCGGTCATGGGATACCATAACCAAACACCCCTGGAAATCGAGCAGGAAGTTCTCCAGAACCGCCAAAGTGGGAAGGTCCAGATCGTTGGTCGGCTCATCGAGGATCAGAAAATTGGGATTGCGAAAAAGAATGGACAATAAAAAAAGTCTTCTTTTTTCTCCCCCACTCAAAGAAGAAATATAGGTGTACTGTTTATCCGGAGGGAACAAAAACAAATTCAGAAACTGGGCAGCACTCAGGGAGCCGCCGTCTGCCAGCGGAAAATGCTCTGCGATATTTTTTACATATTCCAGGACCCGGAGATCTTCTTTAACGACCAGACCGGTCTGGGAATAGTACCCAAATACAATGGTCTCACCAATATTGATTTTACCACTGTCGGGGGGTTCAATACCCTGCAGCATGTTTAAAAAAGTCGTCTTGCCTGCCCCGTTCTTACCGACGACCCCAATACGGTCTCCCCGTTTAAATGTATAATCAAATCCTTTGAGGATGGTTTTATCGCCAAAACTCTTATTCACTTTTTTGAATTCGGCAATTTTCCCTCCGAGCCGGCTCATTTTCATTTGCAGGGTCAGGTTCTGTTCGTCCAGATTTTGTTTGGCTTTGGATTCCACCACATAAAATGCATCCTGCCTGCTTTTTGATTTGGTCGTGCGGGCCTTGGGTTGCTTGCGCATCCATTCCAGCTCTTTTCTGTATAAATTTTTTGCCTTGTCGATGCTGGCCAATTCGGATTCTATCCGGGCTGCTTTTTTCTCCAGATAATTTTCGTAATCTCCTTTATAAGTAAACACATCACTGCGGTCCATTTCCCAAATTTCGTTGCAGACATTATCCAAAAAATAGCGGTCATGGGAAACGACCAGCAGCGTAATATTCTGCTGATTCAGATAGTTCTCCAGCCATTCTACCATTTCAATGTCCAGGTGGTTGGTGGGCTCATCCATGATCAGAAAAGCTTCCCCGCTCCCAAAACTGACATCCATCAGGGTACGGGCGAGGGCGACCCGTTTTCTTTGGCCACCGCTGAGGGTTTTCACGGGCTGAACCAGGTGTTCAATATTCAGGCGGCTGAATATTTGCTTCACCTTGGCGTCGAAGTCCCAGGCATTGAGGTGATCCATTTGTTCAATGCTGTCCATCAACAGATCAGTATTTTCCGTTTCGCTGGCTTCTTCAAATAATTTGATCGCCCGGGTTACTGGATTGGGATGATGAAAAATATTATCCAGAATGGAGAGTTCTTCCTGAAACTGAGGATCCTGTTCAAAAAACACGACGTTAATATCCTTGGAAATCCAGAGTTTTCCGGATTCTGCCTTCTCTTTTCCGGCAAGAATCTTAAGAAGGGTCGTCTTACCGGTCCCGTTTTTAGCGATCAGCGCAATTTTATCACCCGATTCTATATGAAAGGAGATATTGTCAAAAAGTGGTTTGATTCCATAAGATTTCCCAAGTCCTTCGGCAGATACATAATGCATGGCGCAAAGATAATTGAAAACAGGCCTTCTTCCCGGAAGGTTGTGGTTTAATGGGCTGCATTTTCACATTGCAATATTCCATTTGCCATCAGCTTGGCTACAAAAAGATTTCCTTGATCGTTGAGATGAACGCCATCGGCAGTTAAAATTCCTCTATCCAGGTTGTTTGGATTGTTGGATCGCTCATAGTTTTCGAAATCGGATCGCAGGTCTACCAGGGTTAGTTGTTGATCCAAGGCAATTTTGCGAATAATATTGGCGTATTTATTCAGGTCTCCGTCCTGCTCATTGGTATAATCGTTTTTCTCTCCAATTACGGCTGGCGTGCAGAGAACCATTTTAACATGGGCTGCCTTGAATTTTCCCTGGCAGAACAGGATTTCTCCAACACTTCGCTGGAATCGGTTTTAAGTCAGATGCCATTGCCTCAGCAATGCATTCCGTTGACGCCGACCCAGATGACGACCATATCCGGTGATTTGCTCAATACGTCATCCTCCAGGCGCAGGTATAAATCATAGACTTTGTTACCGCTTACACCGGCGCCGATTAAT
>JABDAN010000111.1 GCA_013289175.1 Bacteroidota bacterium | reverse complement strand
CCAGCAGGCTGCGTCCTTGTCAGAGGATGAACGCAAATCGGTGGCCGAATGGCTAACCAACAAAAAATTAAAGGTGACCAGTTTACCGGATAGCCTTTATACCCGTTTTTCCCTTCATCCGGGCGATCACTCGGTATTTGATTATTCAGGCTGGGGTGGCAATATGGCCGGCACTGGATTTCGCAATTCGCTTCAAGCAGGTATCTCGCTTTCCAATATCGGTAGTCTAAAATTGAAATGGGTCTTTGTCTTTCCGGATGCAACCAGTGTCCGCAGCAAACCCGCCCTGGTTGGCGATTGGCTGATTGTTGGCAGTCAGTATGGGGACCTGTATGCCATCAACCGAAAAACGGGAAAACCGGGATGGCATTTTGCGGCCAATGCCTCCATCCGCGGAGCCATCGTGGTTCAAAAACAGGGAAATTCCTTCGTCGCATATTTTGCCGATTACAGCACAACCGCATATGCGATCGATTTATTATCCGGCAAATTACTGTGGAGCAAAAGGGCTGGTATCGATCCACAATCTGCCACCACCGGTTCAGTGGCGGTTGCAGCGGGAATGGTATTTGTTCCCATTACTTCAGCTGAAGTGGGCGCAGCTGTAGATGGAGACTATAACTGTTGTTTTTCGTCGGGAGGAGTGGTTGCACTCAATGTCCGGACGGGCGAGGAAATATGGCATCATCGAGTGATCACGGAAATAGCCAAAGAAACAGGGAAAAAGAAAAATGGAAAATCTTTTTACGGCCCATCCGGAGCGCCGGTCTGGTGCAGCCCCACCATTGATTTAAAACGGGGAAGGATTTATATTGGTACAGGCGAAAATTACACCTATCCGACAACCCAAACCAGCGATGCCATCCAGGCCCTCGATATGAAAACGGGTCGTGTTGTCTGGAATTTCCAGGCCACAACAGACGATGCTTACAATGGATCTTGCCCATATTTTATCAATTGCCCAGCTAAATCTGGACCGGACCTGGATTTCGGAATGGCACCCATACTGGTTACGAAAAAAGACGGGAAAGAAATACTGCTCGCAGGTCAAAAATCAGGAGTTGTATATGCCCTTTCGCCGGAAAGTGGTCAAGTGATCTGGAAGACCCGGATCGGCAAAGGCGGCATGTTGGGTGGCATCCATTGGGGCATGGCCTCTGATGGAAATAAGGTCTATGCTTCCAATGCAGACAATGCACTGGCGATTGATAAAAGAGATTCATCTATAAAAGCTTCTCCTGGGATATTTGCTTTGGATCTAGTTTCCGGCAAAGTGATTTGGGCCAACCCCGGTCCAGCATGCGGTGATAAAAAGGACTGTCTTCCTTTTAATTCGGCCGCACCAGCCGTGATTCCCGGGATTGTTTTTGCCGGATCCCTCGATGGACATATTCGAGGTTATGCTTCAAGTGACGGAAAAATATTGTGGGATTATAATACCGTCCAGGACTATCCGGTTATCCCGGGTATGAAAGCCAGGGGAGGGTCTCTGGATGGTCCAGCTCCCGTTATTGCCGATGGTATGCTTTTCGTTAATTCAGGTTATGGCATGTTCGGTGAGAAGGAAGGAAATGTATTGCTTGCATTCAAGGTCGATAAAGCCCACTAAAAAATTTACACTCAATTAAAACTCTACTATGAAAGTTCTTACAATGCTCTCGCTGTTAACAGTTTTTTCTTTTTCCCAGTCAGTAAAAGCACAAACCGCCGATGACATCCTTCATAAATGGTTGGACGCAATGGGCGGAAGAGATAAACTCAGTAAAATACAATCCCTCTACGCCGAAAATGACGTAACCATAATGAACAATCCTGGTACCAGTAAAACTTATGCCGTTAATGGCAAGGGATTCAAAAGCGAAACAGATTTCAGCGGTCAGAAAATTATCGATTGTTACACGGTCAACGGAGGATGGAACATCAATCCCCTAGCCGGGCAGCCCACTGCGGTGGCTATGCCTGCTGCCCAGGTAAAATTTGGTCAGTTGTCCCTGCAGCTCGCAGGCCCTTTGTTTGACTATGTTGCAAAAGGAAGTAAAGTGGAACTACAGGGAAAAGGAGATGTAAATGGAAGTTCCGCCTATAAAATCCTGCTGACAACTGCGGACAGCATCCCCATCCTTTTTTATATTAGTGACAACACCTATTATATTTTAAAAGAGACTATGAAAACAAGTGCGGGTGGCCAGGACCTTGAAATATCAACCGTCCATTCCGACTACCGTAAGACGCAGGACGGGTATGTGTTGTCCTATTCCCAGGAAATAAATGTCGGGGGATTGGTGATAACAATTGCAAGTAAAAAAATTGAAATCAATCAGGCGATTCCAGCGGCTATTTTTGACATGCCAAAAAATTAAAGTTTTTCCAGAAGGGTTTGGCTGAAGATGGAAAAACCAACGATTGGCAACAAGGTCGTCTATGGAACTTATAAACTGTCACCCAGGATCTACACTATTTTATACGATTGAACCCACTGCCCTCCCCGTAATTCCTGTCGATCGAATAGATTTCATCTTTATCCAACATCCTCCTGAGATCCTTTTGCTTCATCCAAACCGTATCCTCTTTAACAAAATAATCATCTGCCGTTAAGCGGCTGACAAACTCACCATAGTCCCAGTGATTGTGCAAAACAGTTAGCGAATCTCCGTTTACCGCGATAATTTTTAAAAAAGAAAAGATGGCTTGATGATTTTCCTCTCTTGTCATAGTGTATACGTCCCCAGATGCCGGATGTGTTACCCATTCCATTTTCTGCCTTTGGGTATTTTGGTTCCAAAAAAACCAGCTTATGGCTAGCCCTGCAAATAGAATTATTGCAGAATAAAGGTAAACGGGAGTCCTGACCTTTCCCTGATAGGTTTCTACTACACTTTCCAGAACGGTCTCATCCCCGCAGTTTCTGCATCGCATTTCCCAGCGTTTGGATCCTGCAGGGAAAACAGGAATCAAACAGAAATGAAAATAAGATCTGTATACCAGGACCTCCCTATCGGAAGCGTTGCAGTGATAGCAGATATGATCCCGGTCAAAATACCTTCCAATTCGAGCCATCCTTATTCCAAAAATAAACAGCATGGTTTGGTTATTACTTTACAAAATGGCAATATTAAAGTCAACCTCTAGATATCCGGTCAAAGTTTAGTTTTTTTGCTCAATTCACAGCGTCATTTAATAAAAGCATGAATCAATTCATGCTCCCGTTCGGGCCTATTTTAGCTATGCTACCGACTCTGTCTCTAAGGGTTTCTACTTAGGAGTAAAATATTTTTCTGTTCAAGTCGTTTTGAGAACACTTTTTGAAATATTTCTGCTTAGATTTCCTTTCGAAATGGGTCTGAATTTGATCGATTCAATTCAGCCTTTTTGATTTTTTAACCCTTAACCGAATGGCATGACCAAATACCGAAAGTTTTTGATCCTTCTCATTTTTATGTCGACTAGTACGGCATTAAAAGCCCAGTTGCAGGTAGATTATCTGTCTTTTAAAGGTTATAGTTCCATTGGGTTTGGCGGTTTTTTTAATTTTAGTGTTCCGGTATCGGATGCAAACTATGTTACCGGAGAAATTGGCCTGGATGTTTTTTCAAAAAATGATGAGCATGTGGCCATCGCTCCATTGTTGGTCGGATATCGTTATACGCTGGATCAAACCGGAGCGGGTTTTTATCTTGAACCCAATGTGGGATATAGTTTCGCAGGGACGGATATTCAAATAACAGATCAAAACGGAAATTATGTGGATCAGAAGGTTTCAGGAATTTCCACAGGAATAGGGTTTGGATATCTTTTCGAACCGTCCGGAAAAATTCAGTTCAATTTGGGTTTAAGATATGAGCATATATTCGGAGATGTCGGATCCAATATGTTCTCCTTTAGAATTTCTCACGCTTTCATTTTCGGAAAAAGAGAATAAGCAAGAATTTATTCCTGGCAATTCGGGCAACTTCACAAAAAAAGCTTTTAAAATTTAATCTTGTCACGTGAAAAAAGCAATAATTCTCTTCTCGCTGATATTTTCTTTTTTTTACCTTCAGGCGCAAACGGAAGCGCAACTGGACAGTATTGCCCGGGTA
>JABDAN010000110.1:3474-4375 GCA_013289175.1 Bacteroidota bacterium | reverse complement strand
AAATCGAGTCAGAATACCCGGGTGGCATTGCAGCCTGGTATCGGTACCTGACCAAGAATCTGGTCTATCCTGATGAAGCGGTTAGCGCAGAAGTTCAGGGCCAGGTCGTGGTCCGGTTCATCGTGGACAAAGAAGGAAATGTAAGTGATGTGGAAGCCGTCAGCGGACCCAATGAACTCAGGGACGCAGCGGTGCTGGTGATCAAGAAAAGCGGTAAATGGAATCCTGCCATCCAGAATGGACGAAAAGTAAAATCTTACAAGAGTCAACCGGTGAATTATAAACTGGAAGCGCAATAAAAATCGGTCAATTTCTACAAAGCCCGGGCAGAAACCCGGGCTTTTTTATGGGCGATGGTCCTGGGTCCCGCTCCTGCTCCCCCTCTTTTTAACTCTCAGCCCCACACGTTACCTTTGACTGATGCTAGGCAAACTAACCGGCTGGGACGATACCATCGTAGCACTCGCTACCGCTCCGGGAACCGGTGCCCTGGCCGTAATCCGGATGAGCGGGCCTTCGGCTATCCCGATCGCCGGAAGTTTGTTTCCTTCTAAGGATCTTTCCCTTCAGCCAAGCCATACCCTACAGGTGGGCTTGTTAAAAAAAGGGGAGGAGGTCCTGGATGAAGTCATCCTATCCATCTTTCGTGCTCCGAAATCCTATACGGGGGAAGACGTGGTGGAGATCAGCTGTCATGGATCCACGCATGTGGAGGAAAAAATATTGAAGGCACTGGTTTTGGGCGGCGCGCGGCTGGCCCGAGCCGGAGAGTTTACACAACGGGCTTTTTTGAAGGGCAAGATGGACCTCACCCAGGCCGAAGCCGTAGCCGATCTGATTGCGAGCCATTCGGACGCTGCGCGGCTTTCGGCGCTTCATACCATGCGTGGCGGATTTGCGC
>JABDAN010000110.1:0-3464 GCA_013289175.1 Bacteroidota bacterium | reverse complement strand
TTGCGCAGGATCTGAAAATACTCAGGGAGAAATTGCTCGGATTTTCAGCCCTGATAGAACTGGAACTCGATTTTTCACAGGAAGACGTGGAATTTGCGGACCGGAAAAAATTTTATGCGCTGATCGAAGAAACCCAGCGGGTAACCAGCGAGTTGATCGATTCCTTTCGGTACGGCAACGTGATCCGCAACGGGGTGCATGTCGCCATTGTGGGAAAACCCAATGCAGGAAAATCTACCCTGCTCAATAGTCTGCTCAATGAGCAACGGGCGATTGTCAGTGAGATCGCCGGCACCACCCGGGATACCATCGAAGAAACCCTCACGATCGAGGGCATTGAATTCCGCCTCATTGATACAGCCGGAATCCGGGCCCATACCCAGGACAGGATTGAGCAACTCGGCATGGACAAAACCCGGGAGAAAATAGATCAGGCCGATATTGTGCTCGAGATCCTGGATGCTACGACCCCGCAGGAAGATCTGCTGGATATCGACGAAGAAAAGCTGATCCGGGTTATGAATAAAACTGATTTGATTTCGGAAGATTTGTTTAATGACAATCCGCTGATTTTTGCTGGCAGCTCGGGACATCTCCCCTCATCGCTGGCAGGAAAGGGAAAAACGGATACGCCTTCCGCATTTCTATACGATGCTGTTTTGCGGGACAAGGACTTGGGATCATCTCAATCCGAACATGGCGTTTCGACCGATTTTCAACCGAACTTTTCAGGTTCCCATTTGATTTTCATTTCAGCCAAAAAATCCAAGGGCATTGATCTTCTCAAGAAGGCTTTGGTAAACCGCGTGCTGCTTGGAAAAAAAATAAGGGAAGGAACAGTTGTAACCAACGCACGCCACCACCATGCTTTGGTCGGTGTATCCGAAGCACTCCGTGAAATCCGTGATGGACTCGATCAGGGTGTATCAAGTGATCTCATTGCTTTGGACAGTCGTCGCGCCCTACATTTTCTCGGGGATATAACCGGAGAAGTAACCAATGAAGAACAATTGTCCTGGATTTTCGGGAAGTTTTGTATCGGAAAATGACTTTCATTTGCCAGTGAATTATTAAAACAAAAAGCGGACTTCATGATACCGTCTATTTTATAAGGAGTCGCTATATAATCAGTTTAATAAACTGGCCAGAATAATGAAGGCAAATGCGAACAGTATAAATATGGATCTATAAATATGATAAGAAAGCCATTTGTCCCTTATGTACTCCCATTTACTGGGGATAAAATCTTTGGACCATCGTTGGATTTGTTTATTTATTGGCTGATTGCCATACCTGGTTATTATTGCACTGGCCATTAAAAATAGAGAAGCTATTAGCAGGAGTATAAAAATAATCACGATATAAGTTTGGAGGGCAGCAGAGGCCAGTGTCAATAATATAGTTATCAATTCCAATAAAGGTATTTTATCATTAAATATTTTAATATTGGCCTGTTGTATTTCAAGGTTACTTATTTCTGAGGTAGCTCTATGATCAGCACCCTGCCAGACACATATCATAATTCCAGCTAAAAGACCGGAAAATAGAATATCAAAAAAACGAAGGATGAAGATGAACATGGGTCATATGGTTAAAATATTGATCACAACAAGTCCGACACAAATACAAAATCAAAAAGGTACCATCATACGGAGACTGACGTTCCTGCCAAGGTCATTTATATAATAACGGAATCTGTTCAGATAATCCCGGTAGGATACATTGGTCAGATTAGTTACCGTAAGATCTATATCTATATATTTTTTATAAAAGGGGATGGAACAACCGGCTTCCATACCCCAGAGATCATAACCCGGTGGAGGAGCAACGTAATCACTATTTGGAGGTACACGGGTTTGCCTCGATACTGCCAGATTACCAATGCCAATAAAAAAGCTTTTCCATCTCCCGGTTGAATCCCAATGATACCTGATAGAGTTATCGTAACGATCAGCCGGTATATATACCAGCCATTCATTTGTTGTTTCATTTCGGGCACGGACGATCGAAGTTTTTGAAACAAACCTGAGATGTTTTGTTATATCATATGTAACGTTCAGGTCCAAACCTTCAAATAATGCGTTTACCTGCGTATAAGTAAATGCCGGGAAAGCACCCTGGATGGTTTGTACCGGCAGACTATCCGGTTTTAAATAGATATAGTGGTGAAAATAATTCACGTAAAATCCGGCTTCAAAAGAAATCTTTTCACTGCCAAATATGAACGAAAGGTTATTGTTATATGCTTTTTCCAATGTCAGTGATGAATCACCGATCTCAAACGAAGCCGCACTCTGGTGAATACCATTGGCAAAGAGTTCTATTACCTGTGGGGGACGCCAGGCCGTTCCAAAATTGTACAAAGCGGAGAAATGATTACTGAATTTGTATTCGGCTCCCAGATTCACTGTTGCATTCTGCCAGTTGTATATTGGTTTGATCTCGATGGTAGGATTTGTTGGATCCAGGGCATATGCCTGCAACCATCGGTAATCATATCGGAGTCCTCCCTCAAAAATCCATTTCCTTGTTTGAAACTTCTCTATTGCATAAACTCCCCCACCATAATCAAGGAAATTGGGAATGAGTTGCTGGTAGCTTGTTCCCTGTTCAATATTGCTGTGCGTAATAAAATTAAATCCGATACTGCCTACAATTTTGTTTTTAATTGCGGGATGCTCCCATGCCAGATCAACAGTTTGGGTATTCAGCTGAAAATTTAAATCGGGAATATTATTTGCATTCAGCGTATCATTAAACGAAACATCTGCATCATATTCTTTTCTTACGTCACGCTGAAAGGCATAAGTGCCTTCAATCCTTCCCATGTTTTTTGACAGGTCAATATATCCGCTGGTTTTAAATAACTGGTGGTTGACGGTTTGATATGGCCTAACAATGTTATAGGTAAAACCGGCCGTATCAATGGGCTGGCTTCTTGCAAAAGCAGCGTATAGATCTTCTATCGATCCCACTACTGAAGCTGTTGCGATACCGATCTTGGTATTGAACATACTATAATACAACTGCAGACCGTAATGCGCCTTATTGTACTGCAGGGTAGCTGAATAATCATCTTCATTAAATCCCGTATTTCCCAGGTAGTAGTCTGCCGCCTTGAAATTCCCGGCTTTTCTTAAAGTGCCCTGCAGACGCCAGCTAAGACCTTCCAGTTTATCACCGAATGCCTGCTCAATCATAGCTGAACCGACTCCCACGCGACCATTGGTCATGGCTACAAGATTTACATTTCCATCAACACCAGAAGTTCTCGGCATATCTGCCGGATCTACTAGTACTACTCCGCCGATGGCATCAGAACCAAAACGTATACTCGCAGGGCCTTTGATTACTGAAAATTTGGTGGCTATAAACGGATCGATTTCGGGTGCATGATCGTTGCCCCAGGTCTGTCCTTCCTGTCTTACTCCATTGTTTACGATTAGAATCCGATTACTGTAAAC
>JABDAN010000109.1 GCA_013289175.1 Bacteroidota bacterium | reverse complement strand
TCGTATTCTGAAAAAACATTGAACAACAAGCCCGCTGATGACTGCAGGTGGCGGGCTTTTTTGTATTCTCCCGGATAACCCTGGAAAATGAGTCCCCCGATGACGGCGATATCGCGGAATTTTCGCCGCGCCATTTCCGCACTGTTGACACTTCGCTGAATATCCGCCGTCAGATTTTCGGCAGAAAAAAGCTCGTAAACATTGCTGTCGTCCACCGGAATCGGCTGATCACTGAGCAGTTCAAACCCGTAGTCATTCATGGCAAATGAAAAACTGATGGGCATGATGCGGCTGATCCGAAAGGACAAAAGCGCCGCCATGGCTTCGTGCACCAATCTTCCTTCAAAGGGATAAACAAATAAATGAAACCCGTCCTTGGTCTCAATTTGTTCAATCAGCAATTCGTTTTCTTTTGGAACATGAGAGAGTTGTTGCTGCAATTCAAACAAGGGTTTGAGTGCCCGCAGTTCGATGTCAAGCTGGTCAATCACCCTCTTGTCCTGGCCCAGCAACAGGTATACTTCATTGAATTTTCTGCGGAGCATCAGACCGAGGTTGGCCGACAAAGGAACGCGCCCCCCGTTCCAGCTGGGTACAATGGCTTTGGTTGCATTGGATTTCCTGACAATGGCCGTCATGTCCTTGATCATAACAAATTCCAGATTTCTTCCCGCCAGGGTAAAAACATCCCCTGGGTTGAGCCGGGAAATAAAATACTCTTCAATGACGCCTACATAACCACCGCTCATGAATTTTACCTTCATCATGGAATCACTGACAATGGTCCCAATATGCATCCGGTGGCGCATCGCCATTTTTCTTCCCGTTATTCGATATACTCCGTCGATGACCTCTACTTTCCTGAATTCATCATATTGCTGAAGGGCTGCACCGCCTTCAGTAATAAAATGAAGCATCCACGACCATTCTTCTTTTTTTATTTCCCGAAAACAATAGGTGGAAGAAATTTCCTTGAAAAGCGGATCGGGGAAAAAGCCCTCTCCGATGGCCAGTGTCCCCAGGTATTGAATCAATACGTCAAAACACAACAGCATGGGCTGCCGGCTTTCAATAAAATTTTGTTTCATGGCGGATTTTAAGGCGGCGGCTTCCACCAACTCCAGAGAATGGGTGGGCAAAAAATAAATCTTACTCAGCTCACCGGGGGCATGTCCACTCCTGCCCGCCCTTTGCAAAAAACGGGCAACCCCCTTGGGGGAACCCACCTGCACGACCGTTTCTACCGGTCTGAAATCGACGCCCAGATCCAGACTGGTGGTACACACAACCGCTTTGAGCGTTCCCAGATGAAGGGCTTCCTCTACCCAAAGTCTAAGCTCCATATCGATCGAACCGTGATGCAGGGCCACGGCACCGGCCAGTTCCGGCGCCACATTCAGGATCTCCTGATACCAGCGTTCACTCATGCCGCGTGTATTGATAAAAATAAGAGTCGTCCGGCTTTTGTCAAGGATCGGAACAACTTTGTCAGCCAATTTTATTCCCAGATGGCCGGCCCATGGATATTTTTCAATTTCATCCGGAATGACAGACTCTATTTCAATTCGCTTGTCCAACCGGGCTTTGACGATGACCGGTCCTTGGTTTATTTTACCCAGCACGGGTGAAAGCAAAACCTCCTGCGCCTGATCCAGGTTTCCGATGGTAGCCGAGATTCCCCAAAGAGAAAAATCATAGGGTCCCCCCAGATCACGGATATGGGCGATGCGCGAAACGGCCAGCTCCACCTGCACCCCTCGTTTGGTACCCAGCAGTTCATGCCATTCATCCACGGCCAGGATGCGTAAATATTTAAAGACTTCCGGATAATTTTTTTGTGCCAGGAGCAGATGAAGACTTTCCGGAGTGATGATCAGCACTTCGGGCATCTGTCTTTTTTGTTTTTGTCTTTCACTGATTTCTGTGTCCCCATTGCGGATGCCGATCTGCCATTGCATGCCCAGTTCTTCGACAACCTCGCGCATCGCCCGACCGATGTCCTTGGCCAGTGCGCGAAGGGGACTGATCCAAAGAAGACGTAAATGATTGCGCGATTTTACCTGGTAGGTCTCCGGATACTGATTGATAAAATCTATCACGGCGCCCAGGAAAACTGAAAAGGTTTTACCGCAGCCCGTAGGGGCATTCACGAGTCCGGAACGGGAGTCAAGAATATAGGACCAGGTCTCTTCCTGAAAATCAAAGGGTTTGAGGCCTTTGGATTTAAACCAGGATAGAACCACCTGATATCCTTTGGATTCTTTTAGTTCCATAATTCTGTTTGATATTGAAGTCTCCCGGAGTCCACTTGAGCAGATGCACCCGGTCGATTTCTGCTCATAAAGTTTTCAGGTACTCTATGATGGCTTTTCTTTCTTTGCTGCTGAGTTTATCGCCGTAGGTATGACCATAATTTCCGTAGCCCGGAAGCGTGGTATTGTACACCGTGGTTCCTCTGGCAGAATCCTCTTTAGAATATTTCCATCCCAGCTTATCATAATCATATTCCGGGTTATCAAAATCGCGTGCCCAATAACGGGGCCTTTCCTCGCTGTTTAACAGCGATTCCAGGTCCGGCACCGAACCGTTGTGCAGGTAGGGTGCCGTAATCCAGATTCCATCCAGCGGGGGTGCAATGTATCCGTTGAAAGGTTCCAGTCTTGCCGGATGATCTCCCATGGCAAACCAGGATTGATTAAACCATTCCACAAACTGGTAACTCTGATAGTTGCTTTTAAACAAAGCGGAATCGGTTAATATTTCGTTTTCAGGAATCAGCAGATTGGGGTATTTCCCTCCGCTTCCATAATTGCCATGACATTTAGAACAATGTTGAACAAACAAAATGCCTCCCTGCCTGACCAAAATTTTGTTGACGGGATGGGGATAAGGCGGGGGTTGAATAGAATTGATATAAGCCAGGACATCATTAAAATGGGCATCCACTTCCACTGATTCGGCGGTATCGTTGACCGTTAGTAAATTGGAGGCCATCAGGAAGCGGCTGAAGTCACCCCGCCCAAAACCATTGTAGAACATGGCGTTCTTTTTTTTCAACATCCACCAGGCAGGTACGTCGCTGGGAACTACTTCAGACGGTATTGGAAGCAAAGCATGATCGCTCCAGCGAAAGGTCTGGGGATCGCGATGACTGGCCAGCAGGGCCGCCAGACGGTCGGCGGTATTGACACCCCGGACCTCGGTATGCAGTTGGCCGCCGATACCCTTGACCACACGTAAAAAGGGTTCAGCCGCTTCATATTTTTTTGGATCTAGATTTTTCAGGAGTCGTTCAGCTGATGCGGCATTTTTTGGATCAAGTTTTTCTCCATGCGTAAAATCAATAGTGCTGTTCCCCAGACCCATGATCAGTTTCCCGTCAAAGACCTGCGCATGGCACTGCATGCAATTGGGCGCCACCACCGGTTCTCCATTGGGTGCATGGACGACTGTATAATCGTAGGGAATTTCCGCATTCAGACCGCTGCGTTGCAAATAATTCATGGAGTTTTTCCCAAATCCCATCTTAAAATACGATAAGGGGATGCCGCTGCGCAGGTAATCGCCGGTGGTCAAATATTCATATCCTGCCTTGGCATTGCCGGAGCGTTGCTTGCTTGGTTGAATGGCTATCGGGTCACTATCCGGGTGAAAGATCCATGTGCTGAAGGATAAACATGCCGCCGCAATTCCAATGACCGCCAGAAATTTTTTCATTGCTTAAAAATACTGAAAAAAGCGCAGGCAGGAACTGCCGACCACCAGATGAAATGAATAGAAAATGTTAACAGTGTCATGGTATTCGACAGCATAGAAGTTAGCAAAATGGATGCATGGATGACTTTAACCATCGTCCGTTGCTTGAATCTTAATGGGAATAAGTTTTTTAGTAGACTTAAAGCGAGTATCTGGCAGGTCGAAGTCGCTCTATTGGAATAGTTTTAAAGAATCGGCTCCCTATGACGATCGGAAGTTCCACTTACTTTATATAATTGCCGCAACAAAGACAAAGGCATACAAAGGGAAGGTCCGATAACCTATTGCACCTTTAAAGATAACAGTTAGCCATTCGCTGCAGTTGGGCAAAGCCTTAAGCCAGGATTTAACTTTACGTTATTTATTTGTTTCTAAAACTCTGATTTCCCGTCAATCACTGCAATCTTGTATGCGAGAATTTTTTTTCAATCGTTGTTCCGAGCAATAAAAAAATAACTAAGGGCAAATACGAAGTTCATTCAATATCTATTTCCCATATTTGTTTAAGAGCAGCTGCAAATCTTCCAGTGTATTGATGTCCTCTGGCTTTTTGTCTTTGCGCCAGCGGTTGATTCGGGGAAATCTCAAAGCAACGCCTGATTTATGGCGTTTGGATTCCGCGATGCCTTCAAAGGCAATTTCAAAGACGAGTTCAGGTTTGACGGTGCGGACTGGCCCGAATTTTTCAATCGAATTTTTTTTTACAAAATGATCCACTTGCCCGAATTCTTCATCTGTTAGTCCGGAATAGGCCTTGGTGAAGGTGACGAGCTCCGATCCTTTTTTGAGGGCGAAAGTATAGTCTGTATAGAGATTGCTTCTGCGGCCGCTTCCCTTTT
>JABDAN010000108.1 GCA_013289175.1 Bacteroidota bacterium | reverse complement strand
GTCGCCGCGAGTTTACTCAAAAGAGAGATTATCATACCTCATTCAAAATCAACATGTTCTGTAGTCATTTCTGCTTTTTGATAAATTCTGCTCCATAGAATGATCATAGTTTTGCTTAGTTTCAATCTCTCAAAAAGGCAAATCCAGCATGAAATCTATGGTTTGCAAAGAGATGTTCTTGAATTAAATGAAGAGCTGCTTTACGGTAGTCATGGAAATGTAAGTGAGACACCGGTAATCGGTTTGAAACCCGATAATATGAAGCAAACTAAAATCGCAAAATAAACATACAGATTATAGTAAATAACTACACTCCCTGCTTCCTTATTAATTCGACACAAACAGCCAGACTGTCCTTCCAGTCTGGAATAGACAAATGATAATCTTTTTTGATTTTTGATTTGTCCATCAGTGAATAGGAGGGCCGCCTGGCTGGTGTCGGATATCCGGAAGATGGTATCGGTACTATCTTGCAAAGACTTCCAATCAATCTTTTTATTTCGACGGCAAATTCATACCAGGATATCTCACCTTCGTTGCTGTAGTGGTAAATACCCGGATGTAAAAATCCAGAAGAAAGTACCTGCATAATGGCCTTGGCTAGGTCGCCGGCATAGGTAGGTGATCCAATCTGATCCTGGACAACCTCGATGGATTGGCGGCTATTCAGGAGACGTATCATGGTTTTTACAAAATTATTTCCGAAAGAGGAGTACAGCCATGAAGTTCTTATAATTAGGCTTTCTGGATTATTCTTTATCACTCTTTTCTCACCTTCCAGTTTGGTTACACCATATTGATTAACCGGCATCGTCGGTGCGTTTTCTGATAGGGCGGTGGCAGAGTTTCCATCAAAAACATAATCTGTCGAAATATGAATAAGCCTGGAATGGCTCGTTGATAGCAGAGAGGCCAACACGCCTGGTGCTTTGGCATTGATCTCGAAGGCCCGCTCTATTTCAGTCTCCGCTTTATCCACTGCTGTATATGCTGCGCAGTTTATGACGACGTCAACTGGATGAGTATTCAGCCAATTTTTCATTTTCCCTTCATCTTCTATTGGAAATTCAGACCTTGTCAAAAAAGAAAAATGAAACTGGGGGAAATGGGCTGCAATGAGAGCCAGCTCCTGACCCAGAATACTCATCCAGTTGACCATTGCTACCGGTTACGGCCACCCGATGGTGTTTAGGATCATTCATCCGGATGATATATAAAATCGTTCATGTTTTCAGAGAATTCCCCCAATTGCAGGTCTTTGTCAGAAATCAGTGACTTGCCCATGGGAATACGCCAGTCGATATTAAGATGTTTGTCATTATAAAGGATTCCCGATTCACTTGGTTTGTTATAGAACTGGTCGCATTTATAGGATATTTCAGCCGTTTCACTTAATACAGAAAATCCATGGGCAAATCCTTTGGGAATAAATAGCTGATTCTTCTTTTCGGCCGATAGCTCAATACTGAAGGATCTGCCAAATCCGGGTGATCCCTTTCGAATGTCTACCACTACGTCCAGGATTCTGCCTTGCAATACACGAACCAGTTTAGATTGGGCGTGTGGTTCGCGCTGATAATGTAGTCCTCTTATAACGCCATAGGACGAAAAAGACTGGTTGTCCTGAACAAATAAATTGGGAATCTGATTAGCAGAGAAAAGACGTTGATTGTAGGATTCGAAAAAAAAGCCCCGTTCATCGGGATGGACCGTGGGCTCAAAAATGACCAATCCGGGCAAGGGGGTTAGGATAAAGGACATTATTTGTGATATTGTTTTTCGTAATAGTGTTGGTATTCGCCAGAAGTAACTTGTTTTACCCAAATTTCATTTTGGAGATACCAGTCAACTGTCTTTTCCAGTCCCTCCTCAAATTGGAGGGAGGGTTTCCATCCCAATTCCTTATTCAGCTTGGTTGGATCTATAGCGTAGCGCATATCGTGGCCTGGCCGGTCCTTTACAAAACTGATCAGTTTGGCAGATTCTCCGGGCGGTCGGCCAAGTTTTTTGTCCATAATACTGCAAAGCAGATGCACAATGTCAATATTTTTCCATTCGTTAAATCCGCCAATATTATATTTTTCCCCGATTCTCCCTTTATGGAAAATCAAGTCAATGGCCAGGGCGTGGTCGTCCACATATAACCAGTCGCGCACATTTTCACCTTTTCCGTATACAGGCAGCGGGCGATTGGTTTTAATATTATTGATCATCAACGGAATCAATTTTTCCGGAAAATGATGCGAACCATAGTTGTTAGAGCAATTGGATATGATGGTGGGTAGCCCGTAGGTGTGGTGGTATGCCATCACAAAATGATCCGATGCAGCCTTCGAAGCAGAGTATGGTGATCGTGGGTCATAGGGAGACGACTCCGTAAAATATCCCTCTTTTCCCAGTGAACCGAATACTTCATCGGTAGATACGTGATAAAATAATTTTCCTTCTTCTTTTCCTGACCAGTGTTTGCGGCCGACGTTCAGTAAGGTGCAGGTTCCCACCACATTTGTTTTTACAAATGCAAGGGGATCGGCAATGGAACGATCCACATGGCTTTCGGCTGCTAGATGAATAACGGCATCGAAATTATACCGATTAAATAATTCATCCATGGCATCCTGGTCCGTTATATCGCCTTTTTCGAAAATATAGTTGGGAGCCGATTCTACATCGCGTAAATTCTCAAGATTGCCGGCGTAAGTAAGTGCATCCAGATTGATGATCCGGTAAGCAGGGTATTTATTTACAAATAACCGCACGAGGTGGGAACCGATAAAGCCGGCCCCCCCGGTGATCATTAAGGTTTTGTTGTATTCACTCATCTTTTGATTTTTGGGAAATTGAGCAGGGTATTTGGTAAAATTACTTAGTCCACCCAATCCTCGTGCTCCAATAGCTTAACTGCTTATAAATTCCTTGGGTTGTCTGAACCATTCTTCAGGAGGAAGGGATTTAAAATATTCATAGGTAATTTTAAGCCCTTCCTTTCTTCCGACAACCGGCTCCCAGTTCAATATTTTTTTTGCTTTGGTGATATCTGGTTTTCTTTGTTTGGGATCATCTTCCGGAAGGGGTTTGTATATAATTTTTCGGTGGGTGCCGGTCAAAGCAATCACCTCTTCAGCAAATTCCTTTAAGGTAATCTCCGAAGGATTGCCAATGTTAACCGGCAATGCATAATCACTCAGCAACAAACGATAAATTCCTTCTATTAAGTCATCTACAAAACAGAACGAACGGGTTTGACTGCCGTCGCCAAATACAGTCAGGTCTTCACCTCGCAGTGCCTGGCCTATGAAAGCCGGAAGGGCACGACCGTCATTGAGGCGCATCCGCGGACCATAGGTATTGAATATGCGCACGATGCGCGTATCAAGTTTGTGAAAGCTATGATAGGCCATGGTCATGGCCTCCTGAAATCTTTTTGCTTCATCGTAAACACCTCGCGGACCTACGGGATTTACATTCCCCCAGTATTCTTCTGGCTGAGGATGAACTTGGGGATCTCCATAAATCTCCGATGTGGAAGCCACAAGGATACGGGCGTTTTTTGCTTTTGCCAGTCCCAGACAATGATGTGTGCCCAGAGACCCAACTTTCAGGGTTTGAATAGGTATTTTCAAATAATCAATCGGACTGGCGGGTGAAGCAAAGTGCAGAATATAGTCCAGCGTGCCTGGTACGTGGATGTATTTGCTTACATCCTGGTGGTAAAATTCAAAATGCTCCAATTTAAAGAGGTGCTGGATATTCTGCAAGTTTCCGGTGATAAGGTTATCCATGCCGATTACATGACAACCTTCCTTGATAAAGCGGTCACAAAGGTGGGAGCCTAAGAATCCGGCAGCACCGGTAATGAGAACCCGTTTTTTGCTCATGCGTTGTTTTTATGCAAATGATTGCTGATGGGAACAGCCGTGGCCCGTCCAATGCTTTCATAATAAAATCCCAGTTCCCGAATGGCATTGATATCGAAAAGATTTCTGCCATCGAATATGACTTTATTCTTCATCGAGGTAACCATCTTTAAAAAATTTGGTGTCCTGAATTCATTCCATTCCGTTGCAATAATAAGTGCATCAGCATTTTCAAGAACATCATACTGATTCTCACCATATTTTACGGTATCTCCGATTTGTGCTTTCACATTGGTCATCGCCTCCGGGTCAAAAACCGCGAGAGTACACCCTTCTTTTATAAGGGCATCGATGATATAAAGGGCAGGCGCCTCCCGTATATCATCTGTATTGGGTTTGAATGCCAGTCCCCATAAGGCAAAATGTTTTCCGGAGAGTTTGCCTCCGAAATATTTTTTAATTTTGGGAATGAGGTGCATTTTCTGTTTCTCATTCACATCCATGACCGCGTTGAGAATTTTAAAATCGTATTTTACTTCATTGGAGGATTGGATAAGAGCCTGAACATCTTTTGGAAAGCAACTTCCTCCGTATCCGATACCTGGAAATAAAAATCTTTTTCCTATCCTTTCATCACTGCCGATTCCCCGGCGAACCATGTCTACATCTGCCCCCAATCTCTCACAGAGCTGGGCAATTTCATTGATAAAAGTGATCTTGGTTGCCAGAAAGGAGTTGGCTGCATA
>JABDAN010000107.1 GCA_013289175.1 Bacteroidota bacterium | reverse complement strand
TACAATAGGAAGTATCCTGACGGTAGTTTTTTGCATTTACTATTTTGTGGAATTGTTTCAAAAAACGGAAGTTCAATCTTTGACCAGGTCACCTAGTTTCTGGATTGTCTCTGGTCTCCTATTTGGTACGGTACTTACATTTCCCATGTTCGCACTGATTAGTTTTATGGATTTGGTTACCAAAAGTTCAAGCAATGCCTCCCGGTTAATATTTACCAATCTTGATGCGATTTTTGACATCATAATTGTTCTTACTTATATACTTTATTCTATTGGCTTTTTATGCAGGATAAGAATCAACAGATCTATTTCATAATTTTCATGGGCACTTTGTTGGCCTTCCTGCTGATCGGGTTTGTCTTGGCCATGATTTTTTTTTACCAGCGCAAGCAGCAAAAACAAAAACAGGAACTGATCCGGCTGAAAGAAGAATACGAGCAGGAAGTGCTCCGTTCACAGCTCGAAATTCAGGACTCCACCATGAAAACGATTGCCCAGGAATTGCATGATAACATCGGACAGGGTCTTTCCGTAATCAAGCTCTGGATGGCCATGGCACCGATTCCTGCCGGGCACGAAGCCTTTGAAGGCATTCAGAACTCAAAGGAGCTGCTCCATAAAGTAATCCGGGATATGGCTGATCTTACCAAGAGTCTCCACACCGACAGGATCGCGGAAGTGGGTCTTTCTGAAGCCATACATTTTGATCTGGCTTCTATCCGAAGAATGGGCCTCCTGGAAATCGAATTCGATCTGCAGGGAGATGAATTTCATTTTCCAGACCAGAAGTCCATATTCATTTTCCGGATGTACCAGGAAATGATGAACAATATCCTGAAACATTCCCAAGCTACCCATGTCAGGGTTTCCCTTCATTATTCAGGCAACAATATCTTTGTAATGCAGATCAAGGATAACGGTATCGGTTTCAACCTTCAACAGAAGAGCAATTCGGTTTCCGGTTCCAGCGGGCTTGGACTTAAAAGTATGCGTAACCGGGCCAAGATGATCGGGGCAGCCTTAGACATTGAGTCGGAACCGGCCAAGGGTACCCAGATCCAGGTGACGGTCCCCTTGAATTAATAACAATAAATTGTGGTGTATGCTCCATTCCAATAAGAAACAGATTCAGGTGGCGATTGCAGATGATCATACGCTTTTGAGAAAAGCGCTCGGTAAGCTGATCAGTTCCTTTGATGACTATTCGGTTTTATTTGAGGCTGACAACGGAAGGGAGATCAAGAAGAAAATCAATGAACACCTGGTGCCGGACCTAATCCTGCTGGACGTAAACATGCCGGAAATGGACGGATTCGAGACGGCCGCCTGGTTGCATAAAAATTATCCGAGAATAAAAGTGCTCGCCCTTTCCATGTTCAGCGATGAGCGCACCATCATCCGCATGCTTCGCCAAGGTGCCCGAGGATATGTCATGAAAAACATAGATCCGGAGGAATTGAAAAAAGCGCTGGATTCGGTAATGCTGAAGAATTTTTATCTCTCCGAAGAAATCTCAGGAAAAATCATCAGTGGACTCAATAAGGATGTGGACAAAGCGGTGGAACTACCTTCACTCTCTCCGCGAGAAAAGGATTTTCTGCAACTGATCTGTTCTGAAATTACTTATAAAGATATCGCAGCGAAAATGTTCGTCAGTCCCCGCACGGTGGATGAATACCGGAATTCCCTTTTTGAAAAACTAAAGGTTAAATCCCGGGTCGGACTGGTGATGTACGCCATCCGCAACGGATTGGCAGATTAGGCCACGCCCTCATCCCCGGATTATTTCGAGAGATACATGCTTCGGTCCTTGTACAGTTGCCGGAAGTAAGGATCTTTTAGATCCTTGATAAACCGGATGGCTTCCCCGGTCGATTTCATTTCCGGTCCAAGTTCTTTGCTGACGCCTGGGAATTTATCAAAGCTGAACACTGGTTCCTTGATCGCATATCCCTTTAGGTTTTTGGTAAAGGTGAAATCCTTTAGTTTATTTTGCCCCAGCATAACCTTGGTTGCAATGTTGAGGTATGGGATCTGGTAAGCCTTGGCTATAAAGGGTGTTGTCCTGGATGCACGGGGATTGGCTTCGATGACAAATACCTTTCCGTCCTTGATGGCGAACTGAATATTGATCAGTCCCCGGATATTCAAACGGAAAGCAATTTTTCGTGCATATTCTTCCATCGTTTCCACCACCAGGGGCGTCAGGTTAAACTGGGGCAGTACTGCATTGCTGTCGCCGCTGTGGATACCGGCCGGTTCGATGTGTTCCATCAGTCCCATGACATGAAATTGTTCCCCATCACAAATGCCGTCCACTTCCGCTTCCTGGCATCGATCCAAGAAATGATCGATCAGGATTTTATTGTCTGGAAGATGTTTGAGCAGGCTCACGACCGCACTTTCCAGTTCCTGGTCATTGATGACTATGCGCATGCGCTGACCACCCAATACATAACTGGGTCTTACTAGCACAGGAAATCCAACCGTCTTGGCCACTTCGACCGCTTGGTCAACGGTTGTAGCGGTGCCGTAAGAAGGGTAGGGGATTTCCATCTCTTTCAGCATATCACTGAAGCGGCCACGGTCTTCGGCGATGTCCATATTGTCATAAGAAGTGCCGATGATCGGAATACCTTTTTTATGCAATTTCTCTGCGAGCTTGAGTGCAGTCTGGCCGCCGAGCTGAACGATTACGCCATCCGGCTTTTCATGCTCAATGATATCCCAGAGATGTTCCCAGAAGACGGGCTCGAAGTATAATTTGTCTGCCATGTCAAAATCAGTTGAAACCGTTTCCGGATTGCAATTGACCATGATGGACTCATACCCGCATTCTTTTACAGCCAGCAGGCCATGGACGCAGCAGTAATCAAATTCTATTCCCTGGCCGATCCGGTTGGGACCCGAACCGAGGATGATGATTTTCTTTTTCTTTGAAACGATGCTTTCGTTTATTCCGCCATTTTCGAACGTCGAATAGAAATAGGGAGTCTTGGCTTCAAATTCTGCGCTGCAGGTGTCCACCATTTTAAAAATACGCTGGATACCGGCGGCCTTTCTTTTTTCAAATACCATCTCTTCATTGCCGTCCTGCATGATCGTAGCAATCTGGGCATCGCTGAAGCCCAGCGTTTTTGCTTCCCGAAGCAATTCAATCGGCAACGTATCGAGCTTGTACTTTAGCATTTCTTTTTCAGCCAAAACGATTTTCTGGATTTCGTAGAGAAACCAGCGGTCGATGCCCGTAGCCTGAGAAATGGTTTTCACACTTACGCCCAGCATCAGGGCATCTTTGATCCGAAATATCCTGTCCCATTTGGGGATCTTGATGTATTGAATGAGTTCTTCGGCGTGCATCTGACTTTTGCCATAATAGCCGAGACCCACCGCATTGTTTTCCAGACTCTGACAGGCTTTTTGAATGGCTTCCGTAAAACTCCTTCCGATGGCCATGACTTCACCCACACTTTTCATCTGTAGTCCGAGGGTGTCGTTGGCCCCTTTAAATTTATCAAAATTCCAGCGGGGCATTTTAACAATCACATAGTCTTGTACGGGCTCGAAATAAGCAGATGTGGTTTGGGTAATCTGATTTTTAAGCTCATCCAAGCTGTAGCCGATGGCGAGTTTGGCGGCAATTTTCGCAATGGGATATCCGGTAGCCTTGGAAGCCAGGGCCGAAGAACGGGACACCCGTGGATTTATTTCGACGGAAATGATCTTTTCGGTTTCGGGGTTCAGGGCAAACTGGACGTTGCATCCACCGGCAAAATTGCCGAGCGAGCGCATCATGAGGATGGCCTTGTTGCGCATATCCTGAAAGGCCGTATCACTCAAGGTCATGGCCGGGGCAACCGTAATGGAATCGCCCGTGTGTACGCCCATGGGATCCAGATTCTCAACCGTGCAGATGATGACCACATTGTCGTTGCGATCTCTTAAGAGTTCCAGTTCATATTCCTTCCATCCCAGGACGGCTTTTTCTACCAGCACTTCATGGATGGGAGATGCTTTTAAACCCTTATCCAGCGCAGCGTCCAAGTCTTCCTTTCCGTGTACAAAGCCGCCTCCCGTGCCGCCGAGCGTAAAAGAGGGGCGGATGACCAGGGGAAATCCGATCTCTTGCGCAAATTCTTTTCCTTCCAGCATGGAATTGGCAACCCGGGAAGGGGCTACTTCTATGCCTATACGGATCATCAGTTGTTTAAACTTTTCCCGGTCTTCGGCCGTGTCGATGGCATCAATATCCACACCGATCAAAGCCACTTTATATTTTTCCCAGATACCCAGTTCGGCGGCTTCCTTACAGAGATTTAAGGCCGTCTGACCGCCCATGGTAGGCAGCACCGCGTCAATCTGGTTTTCTTCCAGGATCTGTTCGATACTTTCGACCGTAAGGGGGAGCAGGTACACCCGGTCGGCCATCATCGGATCGGTCATGATCGTGGCCGGATTGGAATTGATGAGAATGACTTTGATTCCTTCCTCCCGCAGACTTCTGGCGGCCTGAGAGCCGGAATAGTCAAACTCGCAGGCTTGTCCGATAATAATTGGGCCGGATCCGATAATCAGAACGGAACCGATGGCGGGATTTTTTGGCATCTAAAAACAAATTCCGCAAAAGTAAGCTTGTACGCGTTCCTGGAGAAATTTTATCTGAATTATAGGGTTTCCTCCACAAAAAAAATCCCCCCGTGCTGAACGGAGGGATTTTTTATATAGCAGAATATTA
>JABDAN010000106.1 GCA_013289175.1 Bacteroidota bacterium | reverse complement strand
ACAGTATTTAATCTGTTCGTAATAGAAGGGATGTCGCATGAGGAAATTGGGAAGCACCTCGGCATTTCTGTCGGCGCTTCCAAATCGAATCTTTCTAAGGCCAGAGAAAACCTTCGAAAGATACTAACCAAAAAAGCTGATGTGAAAACTTATGTCGAACCTATCCGATAAAGATATTGACCGGCTGAGCAGGGAAGCAGCGGATTCATTTGAACCCGATCATGATTCCTTGTCCTGGAGCAGGCTCGAGCAAATGCTTACAGAGCAGATGCCAGAGCGGCCACCGGATGGTTTCCGATTTGGACGGGTCCATCCCTACATATGGGGACCGGCTGTTGTCTTTATCGCGGGTATTTCTTTTTATCTGATTAAAAGCAAAATTTATAGCAAAAATTCTACTCCAGTAACACAAACGGTCATTCAAATCCCCACCAGTCCGGCATCCGAAGCGAAGGGGTTGACAACTGGCGGCAAAGCCGGGGATGCGCAGGCTTCTTCCTCCCATGTTGAGCCCGGAAGTGATAAGACTGAAAAACAAACGGCTTCCGCTGCCGGGGAAGGTCTGCAAGGGGTTACGGATTCAAGAGAAACCAAGACGGTAGGCTCTTCGGTGGCCTTGACATCAGCTGACCACAATAGACAGCAAGGCGGCGCCAATGCATCAACGAACTCCTCCGGGCCTTCAGCGAAGGGCCGCAGGTCAGCGATTCAGAAAAGTGCTGTATTGGGTGCTAACGCTGCGGCATTCACTGCCGCATCAGCAGATATGGTTCGCCATGCGGCGGCTACCGGTACCGCCATGAAGGAATCTAGTTCCCTCAGCCAAGATCAGGTCGCCACCAAATCCTGGTCTCTTCCAGCCTTGGGAGGAACAGGGGCGAAATTGGGTACCATCACTGGAAATGATTCCTTGCTTAATCATACAACCCTTCCAAAAAAAGTGCCTGCAGCCAAATCCATGCGGATCAACCGTTCCCTCAATTTTGGACTGGCCTTTGGTCCGGACTATACGGATGCGGGTGGTATATCCAACAATCAGTTTGGAAACAATATCGGTATCACCGTGGGATATTACCTCACTGGTAAATTGTCCATCAATACGGGGATATTTTATTCCAATAAATTTTACTGGTCCCCCGGTCAAGCACCCAACAGGGCATCGGCCGCCATGCAGTATGCACCCCCCAATAATTCGATGACCTTGGCAGCTGCTCCTACTTTTCAGTATGTAAATGGTTCTGCCGACCTCTATGAAATTCCCCTGACCCTGCGCTACGACGTCGCCAGAAGTGGTAAATCTAAATTTTTTGTGAACGCGGGACTCTCTTCCTATTTTATCGTAAACCAGACCAATATTTATTTTTTTCACAGTGGTGGTTTGCCCGCCGCCTGGAAAAGAACGGATAATTCACAATACAATTATTGGTTCGGCGTCGGCAATCTTTCAGCCGGTATTGAGACCGATATGGGGAAAGGATTTTCCTTTCAGGCAGAACCCTTCCTGAAATTGCCCTTCCAATCTATGGGTATTGAAAATGTACGGCTGCATAGCTACGGTTTTCTGCTGTCCTTCCGGTATACACCCGTGTTGAGCCGTTCTAAAAAATAAATTTGATCTAGGAGGATTTCTCCCGGTCAAACCAAACAGGCTTTTTGTCGTTCCAGGTTCCGTTGTAGTTGATAAAAATTTCTTCCCCCTTTTTAATTGGTCTTACGGTTCTGATGCGGATGAGTCTGGCCATAAAATCCATTTCATATTCCGCATTGGACTGGTAATGGTGATTATATATAGAAACATAACCCAGGGCTACACAACAGGCGGTGTCGTTTTCCCCCCATAAAAAAATATAGTCGTGCAGCAGTGTTTGATCCAGCAGCATTCTTTCATCCTGGCTCAGGACGATTACGGGTGCGACTTCTATTAGTTTTCCACCCGGCAGCCGTTCGGAAGTAAATACGCCCCGACCCCGGTTTTGCGAATCAGCAATGTATAAACAGGGTAAAATCATTTTTCCATTAAATATGAAATCAGGCGGTTAAGTAGTGGCCAACAAATGCAATTTATCAAGGCTAGGCTGTAAATTTGAAGAATGACCGTAGAAATCGAAAATACGCCATTGAAGCACCAGTTCCTGGAGAAACTTCAATCCGGAGACCTGCAGGAATTGCATAGTTTTCTGGATAAACAAAATATCAGTGACGTAGCCGAGCTGATCGATGAATATCCGGAAAATGAAAGTGAAATTCTGGGGAATCTCAGTATCCATCGGGCCATCAGCACATTTAAGATTCTCGATTTCGCCATTCAGAAAAGAATCATTCAGGAACTCTCCCCTTCCAAGACAGCTGAATTGCTCAATGGGTTACCGGCCGATGACCGTACATCCTTCCTGGAGGACCTTCCCAGCGAAGTGGTAAAGGAATTGATCAAGACCCTGAATCCGGAGGAAAGGAAGATCACCCTATCGCTGTTGGGTTATCCGGAAAGCAGTGTCGGTCGTCTCATGACACCCGATTATATCGCCGTCCAAAAGGACTGGACGATTCGCCAGGTGATCCGACATATTCGGGATGTGGGCAAGGACAGCGAAACCATCGATGTGATTTATGTAGTAGACGAACGGGGTGTATTTATCGATGACATCAAGATCCGCGAAATCATCCTGGCCGATCCAGACAAAAAAATTGAGGACGTCATCGACAATCGCTTCATTTTCCTGGATGTGAACGACGACCAGGAAACCGCGAACCAGGCCTTTAAGATGAATAACCGCATGGCCCTGCCGGTGTTGGATAAAAATAAAATCTTGCTGGGAATCGTAACCATCGATGACATTTTGTGGGTAGCTACAGAAGAATTCACCGAAGACATTCAAAAAATCGGGGGTACCGAAGCGCTGGATCACCCCTACCTGGAAACCCCTTTCTTTCAACTCATCAGAAAACGGGTGGGATGGCTGATCATTCTGTTTCTCAGCGAAATGCTGACGGCCACCGCCATGGCTTATTACAACGATGAACTGGGAAAATGGCTGATTTTAACCAATTTCATTCCGCTCATCATGTCCAGCGGGGGCAACAGCGGCTCGCAGGCTTCTACGCTGATCATTCAAGCCATGGCCCTCGGAGAGGTGAAATTGACCGACTGGTGGCGGGTAATGCGCCGTGAAATCTTTTCGGGGTTTATGCTCGGTGCGATCTTGGGTCTGATCGGATTTATCCGAATTTTTGTTTGGCATGTCCTAATGGCCAAGGGCGTGTTCAAAGATATATACGGACCCCATTGGGACGCGATCGGTCTCTCCGTTAGTTTTTCCCTGATCGGTGTGGTCTTGTGGGGGACGCTTGCCGGGAGTATGTTGCCGATCGTGCTTAAAAAATTGGGAGCCGATCCCGCCTCTTCCTCCGCTCCTTTTGTAGCCACCCTCGTCGATGTGACTGGTTTGATCATTTATTTTACGGTGGCTTCAATCTTTATGAGCAGTATTTTGTTAAATCATTGATACAACGGAATCCCTGATTTCATTTTAATCATTTTTATATGTGTGGAATTGTAGCGTATATAGGTCCGCGTGAGGCGTATCCGGTAATAATGAAAGGATTGAAAAGACTGGAATACCGGGGTTATGACAGCGCCGGTGTGGCCTTGCTCGATGAGAATAAGGATCTTCGTGTATTTAAAAAACAGGGACGCGTCGCTGCCCTGGAAGAAAGCATCATCGGAAAAAACCTGCATGCCCAGACCGGCATTGGTCACACCCGCTGGGCTACCCATGGTGAACCCAGCGATCGCAATGCCCATCCCCATCTATCTGCCAGTGGCAGACTGGCAATGATCCACAACGGAATCATTGAAAATTACACTCAGCTTAAAACAGAGCTTACAAAAAAGGGATACCATTTCAAAAGCGATACCGACACCGAGGTTTTGTTGAATTTCATAGAAGATATCCAGGAAAACAACCAATGTGGTCTGGAAGAAGCCCTGCGAATTGCCCTCAAACGCGTTACCGGCGCCTATGTCATCGTATTGCTGGATAAAGACCACCCGGATACCATCATTGCCGCCCGCAAAGGCAGTCCCCTGGTCATCGGCATTGGCAAAGGAGAGCATTTTTTAGCCTCTGACGCTTCCCCCATCATCGAATACACCAAAGAAGTTGTATATGTCAATGACTATGAACTGGCCATCATAAAATGTGATGAACTGATATTAAAAAATCTGGGTAACGAAAAGATTACGCCTTTTGTACAGAAACTTGACCTGGAACTCACTGCCATTGAGAAAGGGGGCTTTGATCACTTCATGCTCAAGGAGATTTTTGAACAACCCGATACCATTTTTGACTGCTTGCGGGGAAGGTTGGATGCCGCCAAAGGAACGATCACGATGGCCGGCGTGCACAACAACCTCGATAAACTTACCCAGGCAAAAAGGATTATCATGGTGGCCTGTGGTACCAGCTGGCACGCAGGACTGATTGCCGAATATATTTTTGAAGAGATTTGCCGCACCCCGGTTGAAGTGGAATACGCCTCTGAATTCCGTTACCGAAATCCCGTGATTCACCCCGGAGACGTGATTGTAGCCATTTCCCAAAGCGGCGAAACCGCCGACACCATCGTGGCCATTGAAAAAGCAAAGGAACAGGGCGCTTTTATTTTTGGCGTAGTCAATGTAGTGGGTTCATCCATCGCCAGAATTTCTCACGCGGGTGCTTATACCCATGCGGGGCCGGAAATAGGGGTAGCCAGTACCAAGGCGTTCACAGCCCAGGTAGTCGTTTTAATCATGATCGCGCTGAAAATCGCTTTTGAAAAACAGACGATTTCGGA
>JABDAN010000105.1 GCA_013289175.1 Bacteroidota bacterium | reverse complement strand
ATATTTACTCAAAAACCTCCGGATGCCGGAAAACAACCTGGAACCCGGTACCCGGATCCAGGTTATCGCCCGGTTTGTCGTCGGTACCAAGGGACATGTCCAGGACATCGAAATCACCCAGGGCAGCACGGAGATTTTCAATGCAGAAGTAAAACGCGTGATTGCCAATATGCCCGATTGGAAACCGGGTTTGCAAAATCACCGCCCAGTTGCAGTGTATTTTAACCTGCCGGTGAATTTTGAAAATGTTGAATAAAAAGGGAGCGGGGAGATCCCAGGTCCAATGCTTTGGGTCAAGAGCTTTCCGCATTTATAATTTATAAGTATATTGCTCACCGCTTTTAAACGATGCCAATGCCCGAAGATCAGGATCTAGATACACGCACAAAGAGATACCGCATTAGAAGATCCATCATGGATTATGGCATGGGTATTCTTATCATTTGTCTGGGTATTTTTTTCCTGATCGCCTCCCGACTTGGTGTTACCTTCAACATTGACGACCTATTCCGGTATTTATTTGGCGGTCTTTGCATCCTATATGGTATTTTTCGTGTCTACCGGGGATATAAGAAAAACTATTTTAACTAATCCATGAAGGGATGAACATACTGAAAGGTTGTTGGACGATTCTTGCATGGTGCCTTGCGAGTCAAGCCATTACCGGCTGCCACCGGGGACCCTATATACCAGTGGAAACGCCGACTTCCGGAACCATTCACATCAGCGTGGACGAGTCATTTAAACCCGTGATCGATTCTCAGCTCAAAGTCTTTGAGAGCTCTTTTCCCGATGCCCATGTCCTGATCGACTATAAACCAGAGGCAGCCTGTTTGAGGGATCTTTACAGCGATAGTACGCGGATGATCATCATCACCCGTGGACTGACCCTGAAGGAAGAACATTATTTCAATGATTCGGCCAGGACTCCGGCGGTTTCCGGGGTACTCGCCTTTGATGCCATCGCCTTGGTTGTAAACAATCATTCTCCCGACACCCTGATGAATATGGATGAAGTCAGGGCCCTGGTGGAAGGGAAAGACAAAAAGAAAAGACAGGTGGTGATGGACGGGGTTTCGGCAACCAGCACCGTTCGATATGTATTGGATTCGATTGTAAAAGGAGATACATTGGGCAAAAACGTGATCGCCGCCCGGACAAGCCCGCAGGTTATTTCCTGGGTGGAAGAACACGAAAATGCCGTTGGGTTTATCGGCGTCAGTTGGATTGGTGACCGGGAGGATTCTACGGCCTTGGCCTTTCTTAAAAAAGTAAAAGTGGTCGGTATTAGATGCAATCAATGTCCTGACAAACCCTTTGTTTATCCATTTCAATACAATATCCGGTTCAACCGCTACCCCATGGTACGTGGATTGTATTACATACTGAAGGAAAATTACAGTGGGGTTGGGAACAATTTTGTAAATTTTTTGGTGAATGAAAGGGGTCAGCTGATATTCTACAGGGCTTATCTGGTGCCGGGAAGAATGAATTTTGACGTACGAGATGTACAGTTGCAACAATAATCAGTTTTTGGGATATATTTATACACTTATAAATGGAGATTTAGAATGAGAAAACTTAGCATCAGCCTTATTGTGGCTTTTACCTGCACGGGCAGCCTTGTTTTTGGTCAGACACTGGAGCAGGGCAAACAGTTCCTGTATTATGAAAGGTTTGCCAGCGCACAGTCAGCATTCGAAAAAGCCCTCAATGCCAATCCGAACAACATTGAAGCGGTGTACTGGCTGGGGCAGACCATGATCCACCGCAGGGATACCCGTGATACGGCGGGAGCCAAAGCGCTCTACGCAAAAATGCTGGCGGCCAACGGCAACGCACCCCTGCTGCTGGTCGGGATGGGACACGTTGAGTTGCTCTATGGAAATACCACCGATTCGCGTCAGCGTTTTGAGACCGCCATCAGCCTGACCAAAGAAAAAGATATCAACGTACTCAATGCAGTGGCATATGCCAATGTGGATGCAAAAGCAGGAGACGCGAACTATGCGATCCAGAAATTAACAACTGCTACTCAGATAAAAAGATTCAGTGATCCAGAGACCTATGTGATCATGGGAGATGCATACCGCAAACTACTTGACGGTGGTAATGCGGTCATCAGTTACCAAAAAGCGCTGGACCTCAATCCAAAACTGGCAGAAGCTGAAATGAAAACAGGCATTATCTACCTGACACAGAATAACAAGGAATTTTTTCTGCCGGCCTTTGAATCGGCTACGACCATGGATCCGGCCTATGCCCCGGCCTATGAACAACTTTTTCTTTATTGGTACCTCCGGGATGTCAACAAAGCTTCCCAGTACCTGGATAAATATGCCGCCAATTCTGACCAGGGTGCTGAATTGGAATATATGAAGGCGGGTATGATGTATGTTTCGGGCAAAGTGGCTGAATCCAGAACCCGCGCTCAGGAGCTGATAGGGCAATATGGAGCGAATGTAAATCCCCGGATGTATAAGCTGGTGGCTTTTGCTTCCGATTCTCTGGGCGATTATACGGCTGCCAGAGAAGCCATGGCCAATTACCTGGCCAAGGCCGATCCCACGACCTATCTGGCAACAGATTTTGAAGAATACGCCAAAATCTATGGAAAGTTGCAAGACTCCGCGACCAGGAGCATGGCCTTTCAATACTATGCAAAGGCTATTTCCATGGACACCATCGATACGGATAAACAAAAGTTTGCCAGTGAAGGGCTGGAGCTCGCCAAACAAATGCACGACAAACAGGCGGCTGCCATTCTTTCCGGCGCATTGTACAACTCTGCTAAAAATCCCAGCAACTCCGACCTGTTTAAATTCGGTATGGCCAACTACTCGGCCGGCAATTATAAAACGGCTGACAGTATTTTCTGTGGGATTTACGAAACCAAGTACCCTACGGAAATTTATGGATACCTATGGTGCGCCAAAAGCAAACAGGCCGAAGACGACAGCGCCATGTCCCAGGGTCTGGCCGTAGATGCATATATAAAACTGGCACAATTTGCCAGGTCCATACCCGATTCCAATAAATATAAATCGCAGGTGGTAGGCGCTTACTTTTATTTGGCCAGTTACTACAATGACGTGAAAAAAGACAAGCAAAAAGCCATTTATTATATGCAACAAGCCCTGGAAGTAGATCCCACCAATACGGGCGCTCAAAACGTATTGAGAATGCTTACGGCGCCTCCTAAAACAAAGGCAAAAAGCTAGGTGGATCCATTTGAAGGACAACACATCATAAAAGCATAATATAAGAATTCGAAGCTCCCGGATCGCCTGGTCCGGGAGCTTTTTTTATTATATGATCCGAACAAAACAATCCGATGAAATCTGATGCGCCTGTATTACTTTTGTTGCGCAACGGAATCTACTTTATGACGCCATTCTTTCTGCAGGCTTCTAACCTGGTTTCTACATCGAACAGTGCAAGTGACTATCTGCCGATTGCCATTCAGTTGCTCTTCGCCGGCGCCTTTGTCTTTCTGGTCCTGGGGGTGACCCATTTGTTGGGACCCAAACGCCACACCGAAGAAAAATTAAAGAATTTTGAGAGTGGGATTGAGTCCGTCGGGAATGCCCGCCAGCCCATGGCCATCAAATATTTCCTGATTGCCATCCTGTTTGTGCTCTTTGATGTGGAAGTCATTTTCTTTTATCCCTATGCGGTCAACTTCCGCGAACTGGGAAAGGTCGGCTTCGGAGAAGTCCTGTTGTTTGTTGCCTTCTTCCTGATCGGGTTTGTGTACATCATCAAGAAAGGGGCTTTGCAGTGGGAGGATTAAGAAATGCAGGATGAACCCCGACAGGGCGAGATTGTTATAAGAGTATGCCCAGGACCCGCACAGGCGGGGGGCGGAAAAATAATTTTTACATGTCCAGACCAGTAAGATTTAATGTTCATACGGTACCGGCCGATACCAAAAACAGTATCAGCATGGTTGATATGCCCGAAGGGCATACCGGTGATGGATTCTTTGCAACCAAATTCAGCGACGCCGTTGGGTTGGCCAGAAAGAATTCCATGTGGCCCTTGCCCTTTGCTACTTCTTGTTGTGGAATAGAGTTTATGGCAACCATGGCCTCCCATTATGATCTGGGTCGTTTCGGTGCCGAGCGGCTGGGATTCACACCCCGCCAGTGTGACCTGCTGATGGTGATGGGCACGATTGCCAAGAAAATGGGTCCGATCTTAAAAGAAGTTTATCTGCAGATGGCCGAACCCCGGTGGGTGATGGCGGTGGGTGCCTGTGCATCTTCGGGCGGTATTTTTGATTCTTATTCCGTGCTCCAGGGAATCGATCAGATCATTCCGGTCGATGTCTATGTGCCCGGATGCCCGCCCCGGCCGGAAGGTATCCTGGATGGTTTTATGCGGATCCAGGACCTGGTCGGTGAAGAATCCTTTCGCAGAAGAAACGGTGAACAATACCAGGAGCTCATGCAGAGCTACGGAATCAAATAATCGGGTTACCGGATCCCTGCAGGAACAGGAGATTCCTGGAGAAGTAAGGCGTGAAAGACGGGAGCATTTCAATAGATGATCCATGAAAAACCGAACCAAAATAACTTTTTAAAGGTGATACCGGATTGCTTAGATCCTCAAATCCACAATGGCTGATGCTGGACAACGGTTATATAAAACAAAGACTGACTGAACAATTCACAGACCAGGTGACCGGTTTTGATGAACCCTATGGTATGCTCAGTTTTGAATCTCTCAAGGATCTCAACCTCAAAGTTCTGCAGTTCTTGTATGATGATCCCGACCTGCGGTTTCAATTTCTGACCGATCTGACGGCCGTCCACTATCCCCATCAAAAGAGGAGGGAGTTGGCCGTAGTTTACCACCTGCATAACCTGGTGGACAATATCCGCATCCGCTATAAGGTATTTACCGATATAGAAAATCCGGATGTTTTCACCGCTACAAAACTTTTTTCTTCTGCCAACTGGATGGAACGGGAGACCTATGATTTTTACGGGATAAATTTTGTAGGACATCCCAATCTGAAACGCATACTCAACGTCGATGAAATGAATTATTTCCCCATGCGAAAAGAGTTTCCGCTGGAAGATCAAACCAGAATAGATAAGGACGATGCGATGTTTGGAAGGTAGAATCAATCGAGTTGAAATCGGTGTAAACCGATCTGGAAAATATATGGAAATGAAAAAGGCGGAATTTTTACCGGATACCTTGATACCATGACCGAACAACATATAAAGCTTCCGGAAGGAAGCATA
>JABDAN010000104.1 GCA_013289175.1 Bacteroidota bacterium | reverse complement strand
CGGTATGGGGCAAACGAACAATGAACCCTATTCCATACATGCCATTGGGGACATTACCGATAATATCATCAACCGCACGAGCGGTATGGCTTCAACCGGAATTGCCTACCGCAATAACCGTTGGCTGATCACCAATAATCCGGCTGCACTCAGCGCACTGGATAATTCCTTTTTCTGTGGTGAAATTGGCGTGAACGGGCAATACATTGACTACAGCGGAACTCCGGTGAGTCAGACTGCTCACCAGTCTTCCGATATCACGTTTAAACGATTTGCATTTGGTACAAAAATTTTCAAACACTGGGGAAGTTCCGTCGGATTGGTACCCTATAGCGAAGAAAATTATGAATATTCAGGTTCCAGACCCATCGGAGGCAATGGCGGAACCCTTCCCACCTATGACCAGGGATATGGTGGAGTGAATAAAGTTTATTGGGCAAACGGATATCAGATTTCACCGCATTTTTCCATCGGTTTGACGACTTCCTATCTTTTCGGATCGATCAACAACAAAAACATCGTATTCGGACAAGGAACCAGCATTTATATTTCTAAGGCCAACAACACTTTTTTTGACAATATCAACCTGGACTACGGACTGCAATATTTTACTTCCATAAATAAACATTGGGATGTTTCTCTGGGCGTGATTTATTCAAATCAGCAGAACCTCAACACCGAAACGACGGTGACTGTACTGGATCTTGATTCCAATGTACTGCGTTCAAAAATTTCTGTAGGCACTTATACCATTCCCACCAGCTACGGAATGGGTATTGTAGTCACCAAAGACAATAAATATAAATTCCTGGCCGATTACAAATTCCAGAATTGGTCGACGCTCAGCACCGCCACCGGTGATTTCATGTACAAAAATAGTCAGCGTGCATCCCTTGGATTTGAATATTCCAAAAGAAAAATGGCTTACAATACCCTGTACGAAACGACCTTTTATCAGGCGGGATTTTATTATAACAAGACTTACCTCATTGTCAACGGAACGGAAATCAATGATATTGGAGGAACGATCGGCATTGGTACGAATTCCAAACGCTCTCCCCTTTCCTTTATGTTTGTAATCCAATACGGCATCAAAGGAACTGTAAACAACAACCTGATCAGGGAAAATTATCTGAATATGAGTTTCATCTTTTCTTTCCGTGATTTCTGGTATACCCAAGGAAGAAAATTGGAATAAGGCTTAAAGGATTCCCACAATATTTCCTAGCGGCACTCCCATTCCTGAACAGGCATCCCATCCGACACCTGCTGAATATCCGCCAGCATTTGCGGTGTTGTTATTTCCTACGGTTATATCTTTAAACAGTGAGGGATCGGCAGCATAAAGTTTGGGATGAATAAATCCCGCTGTTGGTTTTGATTTTTGATTGCGCAAAGCGATCAACCCCGCGATCAGAGGCGCTACGGCGCTGGTTCCCCCGACGACCGTCCATTGTCCATCTACCAGTACATTGTAGCCACTGGCAGAATCCGCATTGGCGGCGACATCGGGAAGGCCACGACCTTTGTTTTTTGTTCCATTGACCGATGGTGGCAAGGAAATATTCTTTTGATAATCGGGTACGGGAAAGACGTCGCTGATGCCTCCCCCGGTCGCCCATCCGTCCAGGTCATTCCATACCGTCTCGGAATCAGCCAAGAGGTGTGTGCCCCCGCATGCGAGCGCATAAGGACTGCTGGCCGGAAAATCTACATGCGCTTTTCCGTCTGTTTCGCGGTCCGATGATCCGCCGTCTCCAGCTGCTACTGTAATGGTGATACCCAGGGCGGCTGCGGACATAAAAGCTTCATTGAAATTTTGCATCGCCTGGTCGGTCCATTGGGACTCAGCTGCGCCCCAGCTGATCGAAATGACCGATGGCTTATTGGTCTCATCATGGATGGCTGTACTGATGGCATCTAAAAATCCCTTGTCGGTATTGTTCGCAAAATAAACCACGATTTTAGCGCCGGGTGCTACCGCTCCTGCGACTTCAATATCCAGGGCTACTTCGCCGTCTGCGCTGTCAGCGGTCGAAGGATCATTGTGTGCCCCGTCGACCGACTGGGCTGTGATTACGGGTAGGGAAATACCGAGTTTGCTGAAATAATTCTGCATGTCCTCCAGTCGGTATCCGCCACCCAGTTCGATCAGGGCAATGCACTGTCCGGTTCCGTTCACGTCTTTTGGATATTTATATGCTTTGGCGACCTCATCGGGATTATAGGAAACATCTGCTGCTTGAGGGTGGATCAGATTTCCGTCTTTTTGCGCCATTCGGAACATGGGGCGTGCCTGGGGCCGGTTGTCCAGTCCAAAAACGCCGGTTATCACGCTTTTCAATACTTCGGGCAGGCGAATATATCCACTGCGACCCCGAAAAGAAATCCCGGACTCTGAAGTCATGTCGGCCAGGTGCACTTGGAAGGCTTCGCCAAATTTCTGAACCGTGCCTTTTAGCCATACTGCCCTTTTTATCACAGAAGTCTGAAGTATCGCAAGGTCGTACTGACGGGCAAATTCCACTACCAGGGAAATATCTTCCATGGAAGCGCCAAAACGCCGTCCAAAATTTTCACGGGAAAGAGGTTTGTTGCTGCCACGACCCAGCCCCCTGATAAAATTATGGATCGGTGTCTTTCTCTTGATCTTAATCATTACTTCAATTACTTCATTCAATGAAGCGCTGCCCAGGTTTTTCCCGGCTGGTAATTTTTTGTAACTGCCAGGAAGTTCAACCCGGGAATTAAATTTTGTGGATGTTTTGAAGGAAGTGTTTTTTGCTGCAGTCATAACAGATTTTTTTGAAGATATTTGCAGAATGAATCATGCGCTACGTGTTGCTATTCTTGATCTGTACGAAGGACGTCCGAACGAAGGTATGCGATGCATCCAACAAATCCTTCAGGAATATGGCTTGGCCAAGGGCTTGCCGGTTGTTACAAAAATTTATGACGTTCGTTTAAAAGAAGAAATTCCTGATCTTTCCTACGATGTTTATTTGTCTAGCGGCGGACCAGGAAGTCCTTTGGAAACCGAAGGTGTTTCATGGGATAATAAATATATGGACTGGCTTCATGGACTGGTTAAACACAATAAGATTGCCCAGGAATCCGATAAAAAACATGTGCTCTTTATCTGTCATTCGTTCCAACTCGCGTGCCGGTTTTTCAAAACGGGCAAAGTAACCAAGAGGAGGTCAACGGCTTTTGGAGTTTTTCCAATCCATATGAATGCGGAGGGAAAAAGGGAAGCCGTTTTTCATGGGCTAAAAGATCCATTTTTTGCTGTCGACTCCCGGGACTATCAAGTCATTGAAGAAGATAAAACAGATATAAAAAAAAGAGGAGGTCATGTATTGGCAATAGAAAAAGAAAGACCTCATGTTCCTTTGCAACGGGCTATCATGGCCATCCGATTCAATGAATATATGATCGGCACTCAGTTTCATCCAGAAGCCGATGCCTCCGGTATGAGCATGTATCTGCAGAGAGCGGATAAAAAGAAAACAGTCATTGAAGGATATGGGGAAGAGAAATGGAGAAACATGATCCAGCAGCTCAATGATCCGGATAAAATAAGGAAAACCTACAGTCAGGTGATCCCGAACTTCTTAAATACCGCGCTTGGAAAAATATAAGAGCATGAATCGTCTATTTATTCGCCATGATTGCCCATCTCAGAAAGTTATTTAACGAAAGTTTTTCGCAGGAAAAATATCGGAATTTTCTTGATGATCTCAATAAGAAACATCCGGGAGCCATCCAGTTCAGGGTTGCGGAAACACCCGTTTTCGTTCCGGCCGATTTTCGGGATAAAATGATCAGCGCCTGCGAATCCATTGTAGATATCATTACGGCTCCGGGTTTTATTGCGGCGTCCAACCCTGCCATACCCCCCACCGACTTTGTGCCGGGAAAGGAAGACCCTCCCCAGTTTATTGCTTTTGATTTCGGAGTGTGCTTAAATGATGCCCAGGAATTAGAGCCGCAGTTGATCGAGATGCAGGGATTTCCAACGCTTTATGGCTTTCAGGTTTATTATCCGGAAATGGTTCAAAAACATTTTTCGATGTCGGCTCCTTTTACACAATATCTGGGTGGCTTTGACCGGCCATCTTACCTAAAAACTTTGAAAAAAAATTCCCTGGGCGATCACATCGATTTAAAAAAGGATTGGGATGTACAGTGGATTCCACATCCCAATTGGTTCTACCGGATCTCCAAGCATACCCTGCCTTTTATCAACCATCCCTATGTTCCTGAAACTAGATTCCTGGACCAAATCCAGTCAATGCCGATGGATTTGGAAAATTATGTTTTAAAACCCTTGTTTTCTTTTGCAGGACAAGGAGTTGTCATCGATATCCGGCCTGAAGACATTTCTTCTATCAAAGATCCTGCAAATTGGATCCTGCAGAAAAAAGTATCCTACGCATCCGTCATCAAGACACCGGATGATCCTGCTAAAGTTGAAATACGTATCATGTATCTGTGGCCGCAAGGGGCCGCCAGGCCTGTACCCGCCATCAATTTGGCGCGGTTGAGCAAAGGGAAAATGATTGGTGTGCGATATAATCAGGACCGAACCTGGGTGGGTGGAAGTGTTGCCTTTTTCCCCGGCCGTTAAAAAACCGGCAGGAAAGAATAGGATAAGTACCTGCTTTACTATTCCTATGGAAGTGAGGGTATTCTTTCCTTGAAAGACCGAATCCCCCTAGTCTGATTGACTCAATCCAGCGAGTATAAACTCCGAATTTAGTTTTGCAATATTGGTCATAGAAATTTCCTTGGGACAAACGGATTCACATGCTTGGGTATTGGTGCAGCTTCCGAATCCTTCCTTGTCCATTTGTGCTACCATATTCAAAGCACGCGATCTCCGTTCGGGGTTTCCCTGTGGTAACAGCGCCAGATGGGAAACCTTGGCAGAGACAAACAACATGGCGGAGCTATTTTTACAGGCTGCAACACAGGCTCCGCAACCGATACAGGCGGCGGCGGCAAATGAAGCATCGGCCAGATTTTTGTCTACCGGTAATGAATTGGCATCTACGGCGTTACCGGTATTCACAGAAATAAATCCTCCAGCCTGGATGATGCGATCAAATGCAGACCTGTCCACTATTAAATCCTTGATGACGGGAAATGCATTGGCGCGCCAGGGTTCAATGGTGATGATATCCCCATTTTTATAGGCCCGCATATGCAGCTGGCAGGTAGTATTGGCATGCCAGGGGCCGTGTGGTCTACCGTTGATATACATCGAACAGGTACCGCAAATACCTTCCCGGCAATCATGATCAAAAGCGACCGGTTCCTGTCCTTCCCCGATCAGTCTCTCATTGAGTACGTCCATCATTTCCAGAAAGGACATTTCAGAGGATATGTCCTCTACTTTATAGACTTCAAAGCGCCCCTTGGTTTGGGAATCTTT
>JABDAN010000103.1:4502-5548 GCA_013289175.1 Bacteroidota bacterium | reverse complement strand
GTATGGGTAAAAATCCGCTGGACACCAAGGATATTGATAGCAGAATGCGGTTGATATTTTGGTTCGGCGCAGTACCCGGTTGGACTTTGCTGGGCGTATGGATTACTACCTTACGCATCCGGCTACAAAGGTTTTCTATTAAATATGAACGACATGTCTAAGTTTATCATTCGCATTTTCCTGCTTTTCATTTTTGTGACTTGCGTTATTCCCGGTTGGAGTCAGGATAGTCTGAATACAGCAAAACCGGAAATGGCTGGTCTGATGCGTTCCAATGGAAAAATTTATGTAGTGGTGACCGTATTGCTGGTCATTTTAGCTGGTTTATTCATTTATCTTATCAATACAGACCGAAAACTGAGTCGCCTGGAAAAAATATCGGAGATTGAGCAGCAAAAAAAACAACCCTGAACAGCCATTTGCTAATGTAACTAGACCGGGAAAATAATTTTCTAATATAAAAACGATATATGCCTGCCAGAACTGAATACAAGTTTTTTGAAGCAGTAGAAAAAAGCTTCGATAAAGCCACTCCCTTTACTGGAACAGATCAAACAATGCAATGCGGTTTATCGTATGTTCTTTCCCGTTAAAATCGGCGATAAAGTAGAGGTGATTAAAGCTTACCGGGTACAACATTCCCATCATAAAACGCCTTGCAAGGGAGGGATTCGGTTTGCTCTTTCCGTAAACCTCGATGAAGTGATGGCCCTGGCAAATTCTGTCGCATAAACATCCGCGATGGGGTCATTGTTCCGGAGATATCTAACGGAATATATTACCGACACAATAAAGAATATCATCATTCCAAACCACATTGCCACATGGAAATAGAGATTGCGGATGGTTTCGTTTAATATCGGTTTGGCAGGAACCCCTCCCAAAAATCCGGCAATAAAAGTGTATAACAGGAAAACGATACTGAGTATTTTCCACCAGTTCTTACGAAGCATATGGTAAACTTATAGAAGCGGCTGCAAAAATAAGACAAGGAGCTCATTCCTGGAAAACCTTCTTCGGACTCATTTTTTGCGGCTTCCCTAATC
>JABDAN010000103.1:0-4492 GCA_013289175.1 Bacteroidota bacterium | reverse complement strand
TGGCCGCACTCATGACCTATAAATGTGCCATAGTCAATGTGCCGTTTGGGGGTGCCAAAGGTGGAATTGCTATCGACCCGAAAAAATATTACTGAAAGCATCACCACGAGCAAATCAAAACAGGCCAGTAACAAAACAATAGAAGTTAAACCACTTTGAAAAACGTCAGAAAACGCCATGGTTGATAGCCGCATCAGCAGCATCAGCTGAGGAATGATGATGGGAAATCCTAATATAGCCATCAGGGCCGCATTTTGCTGAGCACGAGAGGCGATCGCGGCCAAAAAACTAAAGACAAGGCTAATACTGACGGATCCGAAACACGAAATTCCGAAAAATGTCCAGGGATGACTGATTGAATATCCCAGCAAAACGGCGAATAATCCCAGACTAATGGCATTCAGCAACAACATGAGGGCCGCATTAAAAATCATACGGGCGATGATAAAATGCACGGGGCTGCAGATGGAATAAAAATATAATTGTCGGCCCCTGCCCTCCTGTAAAAAAGTTTTTGCGACCGCATTGACACAAATGAATAGTTGCATCATCCAGAATAAGCCATTCCAGACCATATTCTCGGGCTGACCCATTGCCAGATATAATACAAAAATGGTGGAAGCCACATAGAGCAAGACACCATAAAAACTGTATTGCTGGCGAAATTCCAGCAGTACATCTTTTTTAAACAGGCTGAAAACGGGCCTGAAGGTTTTCTGCATCTTTCCTTTAACTTATTTTAACAAATCGCCTTTTTCATAGCAATTTCGGCACCTTGGTTCATAGAGATCCTTGTCTCCTATCAGAAATAACGCGGCATTTCCTGTTTTTCTATAGGAATAGTTCGCGATATTACCGCATTGCATGCATATGGCATGCAACTTGGTGATGTATTCGGCCATTGAGAGAAGAACCGGCATTTGTCCGAAAGGTTTTCCAAGATAATCCATATCCAATCCGGCCACGATCACCCGTGTGCCCTGCAAAGCCAGCGCATTACACACCAGCGGCAGTTCTTCATCAAAGAATTGTGCTTCGTCAATGCCCACTACATCTACCGTTGAAGCCTGTTCCTGAATGCTTTTTGCATGGGGAACCGGAATAGACGGGATACTATTTTCGTCGTGGGAAACAATGTTATCCCGGTGATATCGATCGTCCGTTATGGGTTTAAAAATGCCGACCCGCAGGTTCGCAATCTGTGCCCGGCGCAGCCTTCGGATGAGTTCTTCGGTTTTTCCGGAAAACATGGAACCGGAGATTACTTCAATCCAACCCCGGCGTTCAAACTGAATGGCTGGCTCGATAAACATGGTTTAGTAGAATTTGGATAAATATTTGCTTTAATTTTATAAAACCGGTATTATTTCTCTGTCACGAATAATGGAAAGATTGCAACAACTCATCAGCAAGTTAAATGAACAATGCGAACTAAACGAAAGTGCGCTGCAAATGCTCGTTACCCTCAAACAAATTGAAGCAGAACTAACCCAGCAGCATACCACAGCCGTCACGGGCAGAAAGACGCCTGGAGTTTCGGTGGTAATGCCTTCCATGAACATCTCACACCGGGTGGTAGAGGAATTTATCCAGTCCGCTCCCGTCAGCCACCAACCTTGGATGGGAGATCCGCTGGTTGAAATACCCACTTTGTCTCATCAGACCGGAAACCGGGAGATCAATGATCTCATTGGTAGCAACACCACATCTATCAACGACAAACTCAAACCGGGTAGTCAAACGGAATTGGGATCGACCTTAAAAGGGTCCCCGGTAAAAGAATTGAGAAAGGCCATTGGCGTAAACGACCGGTTTGTCTTTATCAACGAGCTATTTCGCGGGGATGAGCCGATGTATGAAAGAAGTATCAAAACCATCAATAACTTTAGGATATTGCCTGAAGCCGAGTACTGGATGGAGAGAGAACTGAAGATAAAACTGGGATGGGATGATTCCCGGGAAATAGTCCAACATTTTTATCAACTTGTCAGAAGGCGCTTTTCCTGAATATACCGGACGATCTTTTCGGTGGCCCCGCGGCGGGCATGTACGTAGGCCCGCGCCGCTTCGCTGTGAAAGGCGTATTCTTCCTTGTTTTCGAATAAGCGATTGAAAACAGATTCAGCTTCCAGCGCATTGTCTATAATGACAACCCCACCTGCTTCCGCCAGCTCCATGACTTCAATATATTTGTCGATCACCGGACCCGTTATCACCGGTCTTCCGTAGACGGCTGCCTCCAATACATTGTGAACGCCGTCATCACCAAATCCACCCCCGACATAACATATATGGGCATAATAGTAAAGCTGGGCAAGCATACCGATGTTGTCGATGAGTAAAACATTGGGCCGGGAAATGGCTGTCGCCGCGGGGTCGGCTGTTTCTGTCGGCGGAACAGGGACCGCCCCGTTTCGTTTTTCGAGCGTGGAATAACGGATCGAATGATGAAATAAATCTTCCAGGTCCCGCAGATTGTCTTCTTCAATTTCGTGGGGGGCGATAATAAATCTTATTTCCCGATGCGTATTGGCATAGTGATCGAGTTCTTCTTCATCTTCCTCCCAGGTACTTCCTGCCACAATCACCCGATTGCTTCCGCAAAACGAAGCCACCAGGGGGATCGGCTCAAAAGCCTCCATAATGTCTGTAACCCGGTCAAATCGGGTATCGCCGCTCACAAATACGTTTTGGATAATGCCCAAGGTTTCCAACAATTCCCTGGATTGCTGGTTTTGAACGAAAAAAGCATGAAAGCTATCCAGCATTAGCCGATGAATATTTCCATACCATTTAAAAAAAGGCTGATCCGGACGGAAAAGGTAATAGTACCAGTAGTCATATTTTATCCAAAGCACCAAGGTAGGATTGACCAGATCCACAAACCGTTTGGCATGGATGGCTGAATCCATGGGCAAATAAAAAATATGGTCTGCTCCCGGATAATTTTTTCGGATCTCATATCCGGAAGGCGAGAAAAAACTGATGATCACCGTAATTCCGGGATACTGTCTGCGCAAGGATTCGATGACAGGCCGGCCTTGTTCAAATTCACCCAAGGAGGCACAATGCATCCAAACCCGTTGATTTCCTTTTATTGCCGCCTCCGAGATGGTTTTAAAAATCCCCTTTCGGCCGTTTGCCCAGGCGGCTGCCTTGCGGTTCCACGGAGATACAATCCGGACGCATGCCTGATATAGCCACAGAAAAATGTTATAAAGGATGATTGTCAATAAAAGGGTTTGTTCGATTATGGGAGCAAATGTAATCCTTTCCCCAAAGCGTTCATAACTGATTGAGTCATTGCATATACCATTATTTTGCCGTAGGTTTGTGCCCGTCAATAGAGAACTTATGCGGCCAATTCAAATGGTGGATCTGAAAGGTCAATACTCCAAGATTAAGAAAGAGGTAGACCTGGCAATTCACGAGGTTTTAGATTCCACTGCATTCATTAACGGCAAGCAGGTTACTGAATTTTCAGAACGACTGGCTGCTTACCTGGATATAAACCATGTCATTCCCTGCGCCAATGGTACCGATGCGCTCCAAATCGCCCTGATGGGACTGGGATTGGAACCAGGCGATGAAGTAATTACCCCCTCTTTTACCTTTATCGCCACAACCGAAGTAGTCGCCCTGCTGCGGTTAAAACCGGTATTTGCTGAAGTGGATGCCAGGACTTTTTGCCTGGATCCGACTCAGTTGAAAAAACAGATTACGAAAAAAACCAAGGCGATCGTACCGGTGCATTTATATGGACAGTCTGCACCCATGAAGGAAATTATGGACCTGGCCAAAGAATATGGGTTAAAAGTAGTGGAAGACAATGCGCAGGCCATTGGCGGTGATTACACTTTTCCTGACGGAAAAACTCAAAAAACAGGCACAATCGGAACACTCGGCACCACTTCTTTTTTTCCTTCAAAGAACCTGGGGGCCTATGGGGACGGCGGTGCAATTTTTACCCAAGATCCCTTGCTGGCAGATACCTGTAAAATGATCGCTAACCATGGAGGGAAAAAAAGATATTACCATGAATTGGTAGGCTGTAACAGCCGCCTTGACACCCTGCAGGCAGCGGTGTTGAATGTAAAAATTGCTCTCCTAGATGATTACATAGACCAGCGGCGGACGGCGGCAGACTATTATGACCGGGCTTTTGCGGGTCATCCAAAAATTAATACGCCTTTTAGAGCCCCCTATACCAAACACGTTTTTCATCAATATACCCTGATTTTGGAAGGAGCGGACCGGAACAAACTTCATGAATGGCTTGCTTCAAAAAATATTCCTTCCATGATCTACTATCCAGTGCCGGCACATCGCCAGAATATGTTTGCCGCTTTTCAATCCGGGTCACAGCAATTGGAAGTAACCGATTGGCTCACGGAAAGAGTGATTTCACTGCCGATGCATACAGAACTCGATGAAGAACAACTCAACTATATTACTAAAACCGTACTTGAATTTTTGAATTAACCTTATCTTA
>JABDAN010000102.1 GCA_013289175.1 Bacteroidota bacterium | reverse complement strand
AAATGGTAGCCAAAGTCCTGGAGCGGGCCGTCGTACAGGTTCGAAAAATGAACCGGATGGTGACGGGTTTTCTGAATCTCTCCCGTTTAGAATCGGGTAAAATCCTCATCAGCAAACAACTATTCGACCTGGATCAACTGACCCGGGAGATTATTGATGAATCCAAGTTGATCGTGTCATCCCATGAAATCGTTTTTCATTCTGGAGGCAAGATGGAGGTATTGGCAGATCAGGATAAAATCAGTTCCGTGATTTCCAACCTGATCAGCAATGCGATCAAATACTCTCCAAACGAAAAGAGGATCGAGGTGACTACTCGAATAATCGGATCCGATCTTCAGGTCAGCGTGAAAGATTATGGGTTGGGGATCTTGCAACAGGATCAGAAAAAGATTTTTGACAGGTATTACCGCGTTGAAACCAGCCGGTCAACAGCCGTTCCCGGTTTTGGCGTGGGTTTATACCTCAGTTCGGAGATTATTCATCGACATGGAGGAAGGATCTGGGTGGAAAGCGAGATAGGAAAAGGGTCATCGTTTTATTTTAGTCTACCGATGGATCCAAAGGCTTGATTTTTGAATGTGCATAGACTAGTCCTTATAAACAACCAACGTGCGACAAAAAATATTGGTAGTTGACGATGAGGAAGACCTTTGTTCACTGATCCTTCGGATTTTGTCCGAAGCGGATTATGAGATGGCTTGTGCTCATTCCCTGGCAGATGGAAAACGCAAATGGGAACTCTGGCAGCCTGCCATCGTGCTGCTTGACTATAACTTACCGGACGGCACCGGCCTTGATCTGTTGGAATCCAACACCCATTTTTTAAAACAATCCTTGGTTGTACTCATCACGGCTGATCCACAGGAATCTACCAAGGAAAGGGTAAAACAGCTCGGCATTTCTGTTTTGATTCACAAACCCTTTTCAATGTATGATCTCAGGCGGGTAATTGAATCTTTGTCAATCCATGCATAATACCCTGAGGGTAAACCAAAATATTACCTTAATCAGTTAAGCGCGCAGGATCAATGGATGATATTTTTCAATTTGGCTTTGAGTGAGTCAAAGTCGGAAAATTTTGTTATATAGTCATCTGCTCCCAGGATTTTGGCTTTCTCCTTATCTCTCCCGTTGGAAGAGGTAGAGTAAATATAGATGGTAGTTTCGCTGCTGTTGTATTCTTTTTTAAACTCTCTCAGAAATTCAAACCCATTAACAAATGGCATATTGAGATCCAGAAAGATATACTGGGGTGGGGGAGGGTTTGACTCAATAAATTCGAGTGCCGCTTTTCCGTTATTGATAGCAATACATTCCAAATTCGGAAACAAATCGTTTAATGCATCTTTCAGAAATTTTTGATCGTCCTTGTCATCATCCACTAATAGGACGCGATTAACTTCTTTCATAGCTAAGCGTTGTGGGTTAGGGTTTTATTGACTGGCAAGATAACTGAAAAAACTGAACCTTCCCCCAACACCGATTTCACAATAATTTGTCCATGGTGGTTCTCAGCAATTTTTTTGCATATGGCCAGACCAATACCCGTTCCAGGGTATTCGTCATTGGCGTGGAGTCGTTGGAAGATTTCAAATATTTTTTCCCGATAGGCCTCTTCGAATCCTATCCCGTTGTCTCGAAAATTTATTTGCCAGGATTGAATTTGATGTCCTCCTTTCTTCCCCGTTTCTTCTAATTGGGCATCAATTTCCAGAATTGGCAGAACCCCCGGCCGGGAATATTTAAGACCATTGTCCATAAAATTGATGAATAACTGCTCAATTTGACTGGGATTGCAAAAAATGGTTGGAAGAGGTTGCACTTTAACCGTGGCATTTTTTTCCTTTATTTTTTCGCTCAGGCTTTCTATCGCAAGATTGGCCGTTTCGTTCAAGTTCGTGTCCTGAAATCCCGCGTTGTCGTCATCTGTTTGCGCATACTGAAGGATGGAATCTATCAAAATTTGCATGCGTTTGGCTGAAGAGGAAATCTTATTAAAGTATCCCGATTCTTCTGAAAGCAATTCTGGATTTGACCGCCCAATCATGGTGACAAACATACTTATTTTTCGAAGCGGTTCTTTTAAATCATGGCTTGCAATGTTGGTAAAGGACATCAAATCCCGGTTTTTTCTTTCAAGTTTGATGTTCTGCTCAGTGAGTAAGCTGTTTATATGGTTGATTTCAGTCGTTCTTTCGTTCACCAACCCGTCCAATAAGTCCGCATCGTACTGTGCTTGCAGGCGTAGCTTGTTTTCGGTTCTCATCTTAAAAAACGACCACATTAATGTGGTAAATGCCAGAGCGGAAAATGAAAGAATGAATATAATTATCCAATTGTCTTGAGTCTTTTTAAAGAAGATTCTTTGTTTTAGCAAACGGTCTTCTTGTGTTTCCATCAATCTTACTTTGTTGTGGATAGAATCCATTATGGCTTTGCCTGGACTTACTGGATAGGAGACAGAGATTTTGTTTCTCAGGGCAGGGGAATCTAACAGCGCATGCATCCGTTCTATGCGGGCAGCTACCAATAATTTCAAACTTTTAACATTCTGAACCTGGTCACTATTGTCTATAATGAGGTATCCTAATTGTTCAAGATTTGGATAAAGAAGGGATTCGGCGTGATGTATATTTTTAAGAAAGGCGGAGTCGTTATTCAAGAGAAACCCTCGCTGATTGGATTCCGCCTCTAACAACAATCCGAAACATTTTTCAATCTCGAGTTTTACCTGATAGGTATGTGTGACCCAAGCAGAGGCATCTTTTTGTTTCTGAAACCATATGAGTGAAAAAACAATAAGCGATAATAAGATCAGTGAGGATGTGATAAAAGCCCAGTAATTGAATTTGGAAGTATTTAAATGTCTGCTTTTTGCCATTTTCATTTTTGTTACTTCCACGAGTTTGTTAGGGTTACTATTTTTGAAGATAATGAATCTGAAGATAATAAATTGGATAAGGATGATTTATCACAAAAATTTGACACTTAATTAGATATATATAAGATATTTATGGCGAATGCGTTTTTACACTCATTCCCATTTGATTCCAAAAGGTTGAACCAGCTTAGTCATCCTGTTCAAATATTGAACAGGATGTCTTTGATAAATGGAACTAATTTTATGAGCTGATGGGCTTGGGCAAAGTTGTTTCAATTACTGGTAGTCAGGCACTGTAATCGTGAAAATGAACTGTGATGATCCAAACTGCAAACCGAAAAAAATACATTAGTATCGGGTTGACTCCCGAAGAATTTACAAAGATAAATACCAAATTAAAGAGGACGACAAGCCGTTCGACTAGTGAACATTTTCGAAAAATTCTCTTAGGCAAGCCCCTCACTGTTTTTCATCGCAACCAGTCCCTGGATGACTGCATGCAGGAACTGATGAAGCTGAGGCAGGACCTCCAATGGATTTCCCAAAATTTTTATCTAGCAGTTCAAAACCTACAAAAATTTGAAACCTGTTCTCAAGTTGAAGGCTGGATCCTTTTTCAGGAATCACAGCAGCATCAGATGCTGGAAAAGGTTGACAGGATTCAAGAAAAAATAGACAAAATCTCCGATCAGTGGTTGCAGTAATACGTTCAAACCGATCTTTACGATCGGTCTTGCATTATAATGAGCAAAAAGTAATTCAGGGGAGCGCCATTTGTTTACTGGCCGTCAATTTCCCTAAGGATTTAAAGCATCTGACTTTTAATCAGAAGTTGAGGCGGTTTACACTGCTGGCAACCCTCAATGAACGGGTCATAAAGAATACGCTGCATATTTCACTGAATTTTCACCCTTCGGAGGATATAGGAACCGGGAAGCTTCAGCAGATTGCGGAATCTTATATGAAGAAAATCGGATTCGGAAGTCAACCGTATTTGGTTTATTCCCATCTCGATGCCGGACATCCGCATTTGCACATCGTTACTACCAATATCGATCCGACCGGTAGACGAATCGATCTATATTATTACAATCGTCATGTATTAAATGCCCCAAAAGAAATTGAGCAGGAATTTCAGCTCATGAGGGTCGAGTCACGCTCTAGAAAACAGGGATATCAGGTCGATCCAGGAGTCAGCCAGCGGATCAAATATGGCAAAACTGAAACAGTGCAGACCATCGCAGCAGTTCTCCATCAGGTTGTTGACGTGTATAGATATACTTCTCTTGTGGAATTAAATGTGATACTCAACTTATACAACCTCTCTGCTTCCCGGGGAAGAGAAGATTCCCAAACCTATAAAAAGCGGGGATTGGTATATCAGATTTTAAATGAAAATGGGAAGCCGGTAGGCATGCCGGTTAAAGCCAGCCTGCTTCCGGAAAAACCGGTTCTCTCCCTCCTCGAGCAAAAATTTCAGGAGAATCACGCCGCGCGCTTTCCCCATCTTCAACGCGTAAGAAACATGGTTGAAAGGTCACTGTTGAAGCCTGGTCAAACGGTTTCGGGGATAGTCCGGGCATTGAAAAATGATCAGATCGATATAGTATTCACCCAAAATAAACAAGGATTTCAAAATGATATCCTGTTAGTGGATCATAAAACGAAAATCGTCTGCAAGGGTGGGGACCTGGGTCAACAGTATACGGTAGTGCCTGATCGAGCGTTGTAAACAACCCCTTAGCCCGACCCTGCATATTCAGGAAGAATCGCCAACCCAAATACAAACCAATGAACGGACAAGGGCGGGAGACGAGAATTCCCTGCTTATACCAGGTCATCTCACTCCCGAAATTAAAATGCCTGACCGGCGAAAGATGGAGAGACATTTTTATACCCTTAAGCCTTAGAAAATAACCGTGCAAACAGGGGAAGACGAAAAAGGCCTGAGAAAGATTATGGATATGACCCGGGCGGTCAGCATCCTGCTCTTGATTGTACACTGTTATTTTTTCTGGCATGCGCCGTTTGTGGCGTGGGGTATCCGTTCAACCATTACAGACAGACTGCTTTCCCAGATTGAAAAAACGGGTTTGTTTCATGCCTTCAACACTTCTAAGCAGCTCGCCCTGGCGGCCCTGATTATTTCCCTGTTTGGAACCAAGGGCAGAAATGACGACAAACTTCAATACCGGGCGACTTTTGTTTACCTGATCCTGGGGGTCTGCATTTACTATGGTAGTTACTATACCGTTTTCCTGGTCAGCTCCGGGAAAACCGGGGCAGTCATTTACATCGCCTGGACCTTTACAGGATATTTGTTGATTATCATAGGAGGTGCCCATCTTTCCCGAATCATCAAGATAAAATTAAACGATCAAGACATTTTCAATAAAGAGAACCAAACCTTTCCGCAGGAAGAGAAATTGCGCTATAATGAATATTCTATCAACTTGCCGGCCCGGTACCGGTTGAAAAATAGGTGGCGAAAGAGTTGGATTAACATCATCAATCCTTTCAGGGGCTTGCTTGTCATCGGTTCTCCCGGATCTGGCAAATCTTTTTTTGTGGTAGAGGAAGTTATCCGGCAGCATATTGAAAAAGGGTTTTCCATGTTTGTATATGATTTCAAATTTGACGACCTGACGCGGATAACTTATCAGACTTTTCAGCGGTACAAAAACAACTATAAAGTCACTCCCGAATTCTACACGGTTAATTTTGAGGATTTTTCAAGATCTCACCGG
>JABDAN010000101.1 GCA_013289175.1 Bacteroidota bacterium | reverse complement strand
GGACAAAAAAAGATAGACAACTTACCTTTCCCATACATTCTCCCCGCATCGAAATTCACTACGTGTGGGCTGATATCAACATGCTTTCCAACCTTTTTCTCCTTTCAGGAAAGTTGAAATCTTTAAAAGTCGAGGTGATGGTTTACCAGACATTCCCCTCTTGGCGCCGGGCAGTTCCCGCTCTTTCATTTATCCATGATGTCTTGTATCACCAATTTCCCGAATTTTTTACCTGGAAAGAAAAACTCTACTTTTTCCCATTGTCCTGGCTGAGTCGGCATCGAAGCGACCGGTTGATTGCCACAACGGAGTATGTGTCCAGTGAACTGTTGAAATATAATTACGCTTCGCGTAAATCCCTCATCGATATTGTACCTCTGGCTGTAAACCAATCCTACCAGCCCCAGAGAAACCACGATCCGGCAAGGCTTTCTGCGCTCAGAGAAAAATATCAGTTACCGGATAAATTTTTACTATTCGTAGGAAGATTGAACGTCAGAAAAAACATTGAAAACCTGTTGAAAGCGCTCCCGTTGCTTCACGACAGGAAAATAAGTCTTGTAATTGTGGGCCAAGCTGACTGGAAAACACCGGATCTGGATAATATACTTTGCAATCAGGATATCAGGAATCGCACCCATTTAGCAGGTGCTATGAGTGATGAAGAACTCATACTGACTTATTCACTGGCATCCATATTTTGTTATCCTTCCTTTGCAGAAGGATTTGGACTGCCTCCGTTAGAAGCCATGGCTTCCGGTATTCCTGTGATTGTCTCTGACACCACGGCACTGCCGGAGGTTTGTGGAAACGCGGCTGTATTTATCCATCCCCATCAACCCGATTCGATTGCGGAGGCCATCAACGAATTGCTGGAAAATGAAAGCTTGTATGCGGATAAAAAAAACCAAGGACTTCAAAGAGCAAGGCAATTTACCTGGGAGAAATCTGCTGAAGCGTTGATGCAGAGTATTCTCAATACAGTGGCTTTGCAGCGGTAAGTTTTCTCTGACTTTTTTTCATCCAGAAAGATCCCGGCACATGGTTTTTGTTTTTTTTTCGAGAACTAGAAGTCTCACACACAAATGTTCGCTATGGTGTGTTTTTTAATAATTCACTTCGGCAACGATTTCGAATTCCTGATTGCCGATAAGAAACGCCTCCAAAATATACTAACCGTTCCATAACATGACGTCTTGGACCAAATGTCTAAAAGCTTTCCACCTTAGCCAGGTTTCCCCTAGGTTATTGTACCAAAACCTATCTAACTAAAATCATTTGTTTACCAATAGGTTTTTTATTTGTGAATAACTTTTTCGGCCACTAAGTGGGTATTAGACAAATCACAGCCGAAAGAGACTTTTTATAACATGAGATTCACCTGAAGTCACATCGACTACAGTCATATCTTTTATTTCAGAGAGTCGCTTTTCATGTGGCAAAAAAGTCAATTTGCCTTTGCGATCTCTTGAGTCTCGATTAGCCGAAGGTCGAAACCCATCCCCAATTTTATATTTTTTAAACGGACTCGATAAATCCTTCCGAACAAAAAAAGCATTTACGCCAGCCTCCCCTACCCCAATAAAATCATATCCTTTTTTTTCCGCGAGATAGCAAAGAGCTGATAAAGATGCCCCAAAATATAGGTTGGAATAGTGTGCTGCTGTTCTTTGGAAACTTTCTGAATAAGGTATAGAAATCTTTTCTGAAGGCCCAAATATTGAGTTATACTCGCATACTACAATTCTTGGTTTTACAGAATCGATTGCCTCCCAAACCCAATAATCATTACCATCAATATCAATACTTAAAATACCTATATCTTCCAGGCTGGAAAACTTTCGTATTAGACCATTTATATTGTCTTTACTAATAAAACTCTGGTAAGCAGTAATATCATATTTCCAATAAATGAAGTCTTTTTTTATAAATTCCACATTTTTTTTATCGCCATCTATAACAAGACCTGACCAATTATTATTGATTAATAGAAAGCGAGTGTTTGATTCCGTGTAAGTTTCCACGCCGAATTCAACAAAAACTTTATTTGGAATATCTATTTTACTGATAATATATTGAAGGATACCATCCTCACCCCTTTGAGAAAAAACTTGGAATTCCACCTCTCCCAATGAAGAAATGTTATTTTTTAAGGCGTTATTAGCTGCCTGAATCTTGCCTAGTAATATCAGCGTTTTAAATGATTCATAGTGAAATTTATTGTAAAATCTTCGATAATAATATTTCAGTGTTTTTACTATCATATTTTTTCTTTGATGTAATCAGATCAACAAAAATAATTCATAATTGTCACCAGCGAAAATAACAAAGACTGTCCGAAGAACTAATGTAATTTATTTTTGTTCGTCATTCGGATTTTAATCTTTTGAGATGGTTTTTTTGAACATCAAACTGAGGGAATATTTTTGTAAAGGCCATGATCCACAACACATACTCAGCCAGGTTGGTGATAAAACTTCCGGTGAACTGATAAAAAAATATAAACAAAAACAACAGAAGACGGTAGTAATTCGTCCAAACCCTCGTGTAGAAAAATAAAATAACCTCAACCAACATCCGAATTAGAAGACCCAGCACTCCGAAAATAGCAAGTGTTTCGGCGGTAGAATTTGGGATGGATATCACCGCATAATCAGCCGGGTAACTGTAATAATCGCGGATGATATTGGCCCCGATAACTTTCACCTGGCCTGGTCCGATTCCAAAAAACATATTCTTTAACTGCAGGATTTTATATCCCAAATAAAAGGCCTCCGAGGTCCTGCCTTTGCCTGAACTATCGTTACCCGTAACGATATTGTTGAGCCTGATAAACAGGGGATTGCCGGGAAAAAAAACCAATAGAATCAAAAATAACGACAGGAAGGAAGCCAACACAAAAAATGCAATATTCCAGAACCTTATCTTCCTGCCAATGTAGCGGAACATAACCGTATACATAATCAATATGGAGATCAAAATGCAGCTTAATACACCCATGGAAAAGGAAAGCAGGTAAGGTAAAAGAATCATCAAAAGTATAAGCCAACTGCTTTTCTTATTCTGGGACAGGTTCACTTTTAGAAAATAGTAAAAAAACAAGGGAGCAAACTGAGTAGCATAATAGGAAGCCTCGTATGAAAATAATTTGAATCGCTTGAATTCGTCAACGCCTTGCGTCAGAAATTGTTTGATCCATAAAATATCATAGTAGTCGGTAAAATAAAGGGGAATGGCAATCAGACAAAAAATGAAATTTAAAATGACTAGTTTCTTAAATATATTTTCAATGTCCTTACAACACACTAAAAAAGTATAAAACGCCTGGCAGAATATATACACCGTTGTTATATAGAGAAAAGAAACAAAATAGGTCTTTAGTTCTACCCCCACCAAGATTTGAACCACGACGAAAGGAAGGATAACCAGCAAAAACGGCCACATAATCTCCTTTTTTCTTGTAACTACTACCCAGTAATACAAAAAAGGACTTAATATAGCCGTATAGGTCAGCCCGAGAGGCAACCCGAGAAAATTGAGAAAAAAATAAATTACCGCAAAGGGAAAATATTTATTTATTCCCATGTGACATCATTTTCTTAAAAGATTCTGCTCCCTGAAAGACCCCTTTTGCACGTTTCCATTGTAACTGTGCAATTTTTTTCAGCAGCCGGATCCTGCAATAAAACAAGGCCTTGCGAACATTTTCCCGTTTATATTTTTGTAGAAAGAGTAAGCCATTGCGTGTATAATAATATTCAGCGAGATAACTTCGTCCAATGGTCGTCCCTACCTTATCAAAAACCACAGACCTTTTACAAACAGCCAACGCGCAGCCCTGAATCCTTGCGCCATAACACCAATCCGTTTCTTCCCAGTATAAAAAATATTCTTCCGGAAGAAGCCCATATTTCTGCAAAAGGCTGGCATGGATAAACATCGCTCCCCCGGAAATATAGTCCAGATCGGCAACCCGATCAGAGTCAACAACAAATGAAATGGTACCCGACTTGAATTTGATGTGTCCCCCTCCATACATCTGGATTTTACCGGGATCATGATAAAATTTGACAACCGACCCGATGATGGTATTGGAATGTTTGGTCCGGGCGAATTGTACCAATTCCAAAAGCGCATTTTCCGCAACCACCATATCCGGATTCAAAATCCATACATATATATCTTGACCGGCCAGCAAACGCAGGACGACATTGTTTCCCGCGGCAAAACCCACATTTTTGTCATTCTGTATGAAAACCAGTGAGGGAAGGGAAGATGGTTCCCGGATTGGATTCAGATCCTGACTGCTAAAACAATTTTTTTCTAATGGGTCAAGATCGGAAAAATGATTTTTTGCCCAGCCCATCAGCTTTGATATGGAATCATTCTGCGAATCGTTGTCTATAACAAAAACCCGGAAGTTGTCATAAGTGGACCGAAAAACCGATTCAAGGCAATCGATGGTATCTTGCCAATTCTGATAGTTTAGAATAACTATGCAAACCAGGGGGTTATTGTTATTTCTTTTTTGCAATAAACAGGTATTGAACGGTCAAAAAATCTTCAAAAATTCTAAAGCTCATCAGATTGATAAGTTTTCTTTTCCGACCCTCCGGAACTGACTTGAGCATAAAATTGGGTACACTGAATACCGGTGTCAGCTGATCGGTGGTCAACAACGCTCGCACATTCTTCTTGCAAAAAAATCGCAGGTGGGTTTTGTCCATGATCCCACCTTGAGTCTGATAGTTAAATTCCCCTTTGAATATCACTTTACCAACCGTCTTCCATTCACGCAGATTCGGAATACTGACAATTACCAGGCCGTCTTTTTTAAGATGACGGGAAATTTTTTGAATCGCGCTCCACGGATCTACCAGGTGTTCCAGCACATCGGCACACAAGATCACATCAAAATATTCCTCCGGAGCCAGAATGTCTTCATTTTCTATATTAGCAATCTGAAATGAATTGATTAAGACATTCTCCTGATTGGAGTTCGGAATTTTCATTAATTCAATCCCCGCTACATGGCTGGCGATATGATTTTCTTTTAGATATACCAGGGTATTGCCCGAACCGGCACCTACTTCTAAAATTTTTTGATCCGGATTGGAGGGAATAAGACTAATAACATCATACCTGATATTGGAGAAATAATTTTGCTCTTTCTCTAAATATTGATCTTTTTTCATAAAATGCCAGGCTTCACAAAGGCTGTCAATTCGTTTTTATAAAGCTCCCAGTTTAGGCCGCTAGTTACGAATAATTCAGTTACAATGATACTAACGGCGGTCCCCACTGCTCCCCAACTGTAGCAAAATAAGAGGTTGGTGATCAGGCTGACAAACATCGCGGAAACCAGAATCTGGAAATAACTCTTTTTTCTGTCGAAGGCCAGCAAAACCTGATAGGCCGGAATATTCAAACAAACAATAACCGGGACAAAACTCAAGATACGCAAGAGCAAAATGGGAAGCGCTTCTTTTCTACCCAGGAAAACCTGGATGATATAGGGGGAGAATATAAAAACCCCCGAACAACCCAGGCACAACACGACCAAAAAGGGCAAGTAAAAATGCCGGAAAAACCGGGAAGAAGCTTGTTGACCCCTGCGTGTTAACTGACATATATGGGGATAGACCACCTGAGAAAAAATACCGAGCACCTGTCTGACGGCAAAAAATATTTTTTCTGCAATGCTGTAATATCCCACGATCAGGTCATTGGTAAATATCCGCAATACGAGGATGTTAATATTTTGATAGGTGTTGATGG
>JABDAN010000100.1 GCA_013289175.1 Bacteroidota bacterium | reverse complement strand
TTAAAGTTCAGTATATCAAAATGGGGTTTTTCAGCAATGGCATTTGTCATTTCCAACTGATAAGATTTACCGGCTTCCAGGTAGGTAACAATATCCTCAGGATTCTGTCCCGTCGAAATGCCGGTAATCTCCAAGGGCGAATTGTCTTCATTATAAATCTTAATTACGAAAACGGAATCGTTAAATAGAGGCAGATTCAGATGAACGAGTGAATCGGATGAGATTAAAAAACTTCCGGCTAGTCGGCCATCAGTCAACACATCCACACGCCTTTGGTAAAACCGCGGACTTTGAACCTTCACAAGTACATTACTGATATGATATTTTACTGAATTATCAACGGTTAACCATGTTATTTTGCAGCTGTCTTTCCGGGCAAAGAAAGTCAGAGGGTTTTGAATGACTGTATTTAAGAACTTCTGTTCTATTTGAACCCTTTTTTGCACAGAGATAGTAGCCAGCGGATCTTTTTTATCATTATAAATAATGATCCGATAATAAGAGTAAGAACTTAATGGGAAACTAATATTCTCCAGAAAACTATCATGATCCTGGATGAACCGTTTTTCAAGATTTACATTTTCTACAATAGAATACCACTTGACTCCATCCTTACTGCCGCTTAGGTTAATGGATCTGCTTACAGCTGCATTTTTAATACGGATATAAAACGCATCCAACCTTTCGTTAGGATTGTTCTTAATTACCAAGACAGTCTGACCGCTATCATTAACCTTATTCTCCACTATTTTCAATTGGGCAAACCGAGATGAATCTCTCCATGAGATATCAGTTCTCATGAAATATGGAACCGGATTACCTGAATTATCTTTTATACGCAGGTCACTGAAATCAATCTTCACCAAGGTGCTCAGGAAAGGTGTGATGTGAATCGAATAAAACCCAGACTGAGTCACAGAATCGATCCTGGCTGTATGCTGAAATGACTGCGCGCTGGCATATCCATCCATTAGTATTATGAAAATCCAGCAATTAGCTAAGATCCTTGGAGTCATCTATTATTATTTTCTTTAAACGCTGATACATAAAGGATATGATTAAAAGCAATGCCCCCAACAATATAAAAGCTAAGATTTTTCCCCCTGGAGCAATATTTCTGATGTCAAACATAAACAACTTGACCAAAGTGATTCCAAATAACACCAAAGCAGAGATTCGCAAAGGTTTATAACTGTATTTCATTCCGGTCCAGATCATAATAAATGAAGACAAGGCCCATACGATGGTCAGTCCGGCCTTCTCAAAACTCGCTTCGGCATTGTCAAAGGAGGATTTATCAGTATAGGTCATCCATACAAACAAATTCATAACTTCCGCACTGAATATTATAACACAAATGACCGAAATAATCCAGGTAAAATGAGGTGTATACTGAGGAAACGTATTTGGGTTTCGACGTATATTTTGAATCATATTCCATATTAGAATAAATAGCAAAGCGGCTCCGACCCAACTACCGGCAAAGAATGCCTTATTATTTCCTGTAAAAAGTATAACCTTTTCCGTTTCATGCACCTGATTAATATTAGATAAATATATCGTCAGCACTATGAAAGACAGAATAATCGACAAGAGGGGATAGATTTTAAACTGAACACGGGATAAGACTGCCAAAAGAACGATGACAAAAAGCGCACAATACAGCTGGAGGTAAATGACTTCCAAACCCGTATTCGGTATCCTCTTTGCAAATTGGCTATAGATTTCCAGAGCTCCAGATGTAAACAGCAGGATAACCGAACCCACCATGTATATATTTCTCAAAAGTCGATTAGATATCCTCCCTATATAGAAAGCATTCGCTTCCTTCCTTAGTAAACGAAAAACAAGAAAAAGCGAAATCGCGCTAAATATACCAGTAACCCAGCCCTTGTTGAAAAGTACAGCATAGATGATGGAGCTATCTACATAAACGGCTGACCAATCCATCAGCAGACTGATTAACATTAAAGCCGTTACAATTAGGACAGTTATTTTTAACAGTGATATAAAGGATTTTTGATATAGCCATAACAACACCACAATTTCCGTGGACCAGAATAACGTGATATAATGTCCTTTTAACTGTACCGGAGCTGCCATTGAAATAAATGAAATCGTAATACCAATCAACAGGAATATGAATTTTTTGTCTGTACCGGATCTTTTAAAAAATAAATAAGCCAGTATCAAATTGACAATCCCTAATGATGCCGTAAACAGGCCACCGAACTGAGAGACTCCCGAATCGTGAATGAGATACATGCCAGCCCCAAAAAAACAAAGATTAGCAGATAAGAGAATGATAAAATCGAATGCTTTTAACGGGCTTTTACGGATTACGTGATGGATAACATTCATTGCCAGGAACATCAGGTAAAAAATGAGTCCGAAAATGAAAACACCCTGATAGTTGAAACTTGGTAAACCCGTTTTGAACATCACCCAGCCCAGGTAAATGATTTGTGTAAAAAAAAAGGCAATAAAATTGATGACCCGCCATCTCTTGTAGTAGGCCAGCACAATCATACCAGCATTTAAAATAGTGAGGTAAGAAAACAATGCAAACCAGTTTCCGTCGCCCTGGCTGACTAGGAATGGCGTAATAACGCCACCGGCAGTAGCTAGAATGCCCAGCTCAATCCGGTCATATAATATGGATATCAGGACTGCAAATATGGTTATAACTACCATAATCCCAAAAGCAGCTCCTTGACTGATGAGATGATACTGATGAAATGCAAAAGCAATAGTGAAATAAAAGATAGTGAGACTTCCTCCTATTAGCACTGAACTGAACGCATGGTAATTTTTTCTAAGTCGGTTTGCAAACCAGGTTAGTATCGCACCACAAAACAGTCCGATACATACTCGACCAATTTTGTTGATCCATTCCTGATCTATAGCGTATTTTACAAAAAACGAAATCCCCAGCACCAAAACGGCTATTCCGATCTTGTTGATGAGATTTTCTCCAATAAATTTTTCAATATCCGGATTGTCCTGCAGCCATTTATTGAACCAGCTCGGCCTGGCTGGAGCAGGACCAAAATCATGCAGGTGCACTCTTCTGGGTGAAATGACTGTTTCAGTCTTTTGAAGAGGCGCCGTTTCCCTTTTCGGAATTTTAGGTTCTACGATCGGTTTCTTTTCAATCCGAATTTCTTTTTCTTCAACTAAAGGCGGTAAAACGGGTTCAGGACTTTTGATCGCAGAGGTAGCATCATCCAGGTTTTTTGTTTCCTGCCGATATTTGCTGCTAATCAGGTTTTTGATATCAAATAATTCATTGTTCAATTTTGTCACCTCATCACGAACAACAGAAAGATTTCTGACCAAAAAAAACACGACAATCAAAATAACAAGCAAAAGGAGTATTTCCATTCGATTTATTAAGGGTTAGTCTGACTAATATACAAATTACAGCTCAATATTTATAACGCTTTGCTTCTAAACAGACTAAGTAAAAACCATTAGTCGGGGATCAAATTGACGATATACCAGACTGGCATAAATTAATTCGGTTAATACTCCGGAAATACATACAAATACTTAGTCTATACTCATCTGATTTTATTCACCCCAAAGATGATATACCGCAACCGCTGATCTATCCGAACTCAAAACTAGATACCCGTTCTTTTTGGTATCCTTTGTATTTCCCGGTTCAATCGCTATCCATCCTGTGTTAAATCTGTATAGCTCTACATCTGTCTCTATCCAAATTGGGAAACCGACCTCAACGACCGTAGAATCCGAAAACTGAGAATATGTAAAAGGAAAAGTATTGTTGTTTGTCCATTTTTTCAAACTCCTAAACGGGATAAATAAGCTGTCCATCAAATGCCAGCCATTTTTCGTAGCGAATGCAATGAATTCCTGTGAACTAAACTTGTGATCACGGTTCGCTTTCCAAAATATCTCCCTCTTACCACCATAAGGTCGTTGATCCGAGATGCTTTTCACCATTAAATCCTTTCGGAAACCCAACCAAAATCCTGCCGGCGATGCTTTATGGCAAGAACTGGGAGTAATCCAATAGATGGCTATAAACAGTATGATTTTTACAGAAATGTTAATTGTATCCATACTTCATGCTCTATTTATAAAATTTCCCGCCTACATATAAATCGAAATCTATCTCCAGATTTAGTGCAGCCAAGCGTTTAATGGTCTCCTTACTAATATTAGGCCCACCAAGCATTGTGTTGCCATTATGAAATTCTATTGCTACCTGAACATATCCAGCTGCCTTTTCAACTAATTCTGTTACACCTCGTTTATCTGTCTCGAGTAACTCAAGAAGCATTTTCATTTTGTCTTCAAATTCATCAGGTCCTGGATTTGGTTCTATTCTAAATCGATTAACCCGATGTTGGACTGTACCCCCAATCCGTTTTAAATCACCCTTCTTCCAAGTACTCGTTGCTTTAAGAGCTGTCATATCGGCAAGCTTATCCAAATCAATAGTTTCAGACATTGTAGAAAAGCACACAGAAATATATGGCTCAACGTATATTCGAGTAACTGCGATTTCTGGATCTGTTGTCAAGACGACAGCAAAATAAAATTTCTCCCCTTCGACGGGAAAGTAAACTATTGCCGTACCGTCATTTTTATCACGATCAACCTTTGCGATTTTTGGCTTATCGTTGACATACACAATTTGATGGACATTCAAGAATTGGTGAGTAACACCCCAGGTCTTTGATTCAATTTCTTCGATAGCTTTTAGTTTAATTTCTTCAACCTTATTCTCGACTGGCTTCATATAAATCTTATTGTTTTTCGGCCTGATCTTTTATATGCTCTAGTACGCGCTCATGGATCTTATGAACAATATAATCGCTCCAAATGGTCCAATAAATACCGGGTTTTATCTTATTTAGATACCATGTCGTACCCTCCAATAATGTATGTCCATTTGCAAGTGCAGTTAATTTAAACTGCCCTTTCTGTGAAACCCAATATCCATGAAGATGATTTGGATGGATATCGTAGAAACTCATTTCTTTCAAGGGCTCTGGTTGATTGTTTACACTGAACTTCAAAAGATTCGGTTCATCCCATATTGTTATCGGCTCATTGAAACTGCCCGTAGAGAAATTACAATGGCGTACTGCACCAACACCATTACCATCAATCTGTGCACTAATGGGATATGCTATACCGGCATTAAAGATGATTTCTTTGGGCTTGTCCAGTGGAGAAAAATGAATAACATTCTTCCAGACCGTTTCTATGGGCGCATTTATTTCAATGGATGTTGTAACAATTCGGAGATCAGCTTCTACTTTGACACTGTGTTCGAAAGACATTAATGCTGGAACTGAGAGCGAAAGTATGATCATGGCTGTCGGAGTGTTCCCACTCATCTTACTTTTGATGATAGCATAACCAATCCAGTGACCTATATAAACGAAAAGAAGTCCTACGGGCGCCGCCATCAATATGCAAATAATTCCTTCCATGGCAAATGTCAAAAGCCCAAGACTGAAAACACCCAATGTTACGTATGAGATATTTCTGAGAATCTTTCTTTCAACAACGTTCTGAAATCCATAGATCATCGTCGATAAAGCCCCTAAAACGGCCGGAAGCCATATAAAGAGACCGAATGTGTAATCCCTGAAATAATAGATTGCCATAATAGCGAAAAACCAGCCTATAACGCAAGGGATTCCAATTGCAAGAAGTTTCCTAATTGATTTGGTATTTGGAACGTTTTCAGATGTCATTTTAAAAATATGGGGTGTTGAGGGGTGGGCCTTCTAACATTAAATATATAGAGTTTACTCA
>JABDAN010000099.1 GCA_013289175.1 Bacteroidota bacterium | reverse complement strand
TTGCAATGCCCGCACAATATCGGGTACGATACGATATTTTGCCCAGTCACCGCCTCCAATTACATTACCCGCTCTGACTGATACAATTGACTTTTTATGTATGGAATATTTAATCGGATTAAAAAAAGAATTTCGATACGCATCGATAATTAATTCCGCACATGCTTTACTGGAACTGTAAGGATCATAACCGCCCAGGCGATCATCTTCTAGGTATGGTTCCTGTCTCTCCAGGTTATGGTATACTTTATCAGTAGTTACCAAAATGACCACACAAGGCTTCATAATTTTCCTAACCGCATTCAAAACATTGGCTGTGCCGATTATATTCACATTATATGTTTCGAGGGGATTTTCATATGACTCCTTAACTAGAGGCTGTGCTGCCAAGTGAAAAACGAAATCTGGTTGAAAATCCAAAATACACTTCTCAAATGTTGAATAGTCTAATATATCATTTAGGTACGAGCGGCATAGCGATTCACCTTTAATTTGACCATATAATTTGTGTTCTAATTTCGGTGCCAGAGAATAACCTCCAATATCAGCCCCTAACATCTTTAACCAACAGAGAAGCCAACTTCCCTTAAAACCAGTATGACCGGTAAGGAAAACTTTTTTGTTTTTGTATAAATTGTCAAAGAACATTGATTACCAGACTTTCCATTTTGCAGTCCCATTTTCCCAAAGTTGTTCCAGTTCAATTCTATCACGCATCGCGTCCATACATTTCCAGAAACCGGTATGTTTGTAAGCTATTAACTGACCTTTTTTACTTAACAACTCTAGAGGTTGATCTTCCCACATCAATTGATCAGCGTTATCACCGAGGTAATTAAAAATATCTGGTGACAAAACAAAAAAACCGCCGTTGATCCATTTTCCATCACCCTTAGGCTTCTCTTTAAATATTTCAACTTTGTTTTCTACGTTCAATTCCATCCCACCAAATCGGGCTTCCGGTTGGATTGCTGTCACAGTAGCAGCCTTTCCATGATTTTTATGAAATCGGACTAATTCATCTATGTTCACATTCGAGACGCCATCTCCATAGGTCAACATAAATGGTTCGTCGCCGATATAACGCTTAATTCGTTGTAATCGTCCTGCAGTTTTAGTGTTCAAACCCGTGTCCACCAGTGTTACCTTAAAAGATTCAGTTTGAGAATTTAATATATCCACTTTATTACTGCCCAGCTCGATGGTCATATCCGAATTGTGCATATAGTAATCCATAAAATATTCCTTAATGAAAAAACCTTTATATCCCAAACAAATTATAAAGTCGTTAAATCCATAATGTCCATATATTTTCATAATATGCCACAGAATTGGCTTTCCCCCTATTTCAACCATAGGCTTCGGGCGAATTTCAGTTTCTTCTGCTAAACGGGTGCCTAAGCCTCCTGCAAAGATTACTACTTTCATTTTGTCTTAATTGTATTCCAATTTAGAAAAGGTCGCACTACACCCGGAATTTCTCCACCATGATTACTCGTCCTTGCAAACGAATTGTCCATATCTTCCGTAATAGTAATATTCAATCCATGTTGTTCATAAAAACTAACATGAATCCCGGAATGATGAAAAGTTAGTGCAACGCCGATTGAAAAATATCCTACATTAAAAAAATTGGCTGGAATCAGGCATTCAGCGAGATATTCCCCTGGTATTCCCAAGGTAATCTTATCTGGCAAAGGAGAAGAAACAAAAATATATTGACCAAATTGATCAAAAAAATGAAAATTAGGAAGGGGCGCCAAAGGTGTTTTGTCCTTTACTATATATCTAATAACCACCTTAAATCCTTCATTTATCAATAACTCACTTTTCATTTTGCCGTTCATGTCTTCTACCCAAGCTTGCAACAATTCGCCTAAATAGTCACCTGGTTTTCTGGAATCATCGATAAAATTTAGAAACCCTGTATTTTCTTTTCCTGCATTTTGATAGTGGTGTACAGCGGCAGACGCAGTACCATCGAATATCATTCGCCCATTTTTTAATATGATTGCTCGACGGCATAGTGAGGCAATCATAGGCATACTATGGCTTACAAAGATGATAGTTCTACCATCCCGATCACTAACATCTTTCATTTTACCGAGGCATTTCTTCTGAAATTCTGCATCCCCTACAGCCAAGACCTCATCGATTATCAAAATTTCAGGCTCCAAGAAAGCAGCCACAGCAAATGCAAGTCGGACATACATGCCACTACTGTAGCGTTTAACAGGGGTGTCAACATATCTTTCAACCCCAGCAAAATCTACAATTTCATCAAACCTCTTTTTAATTCCCATCTTGGTCATACCTAGAATGGCACCATTCAAATAAATATTCTCACGACCTGATAATTCCGGATGAAATCCCGTACCGACTTCCAATAAAGAAGCTATTCTTCCTTTTATTTTTATTTCCCCTGTTGTAGGTTGGGTTATTTTTGATAAAATCTTAAGCAAAGTTGATTTACCTGCACCATTTTTTCCAATCATACCCAAAACGTCGCCACGCCTTAATTCAAAGTTAATATCTTGTAATGCCCATACATAATCACTTTCTCCTTTAATAGAACGATCATTGACTTCTCCTATCCTTGCAAAGGGATCTTCTTTCCCTCGAATTTTTGCCCACCAACGATTCAGGTCATGGCTTATAGTACCGGTTCCTACTTCGCCCAGACGATAGAGTTTAGAAATATTCTCGACTTTAATCAAAATATCACCCATCATATCCAAGTTCAATTATTTTGCATTGTAATATCTCAAACTGTATCCATAAAATTCCTTTCCACTTTATTAAATATTAGAATTCCTATGCCCATTATAATCAAAGTAACTATAATGCTATATAATAGAGATCCCCAACTAAAATATCCACTTCCCAAAAAACCAAACCTAAAAGTCTCGACTATAGAAGTCATTGGATTTGCAAGGACTAACCATTTGTACCGAAGCGGTATACTTGATAGAGGATAAATTATTGGTGTTGCATACATCAGTAATTGTATTCCAAATGTTAGAAGAAATATTAAATCTCGGTATTTCGTGGTCATTGCTGATATTATCATGCCAAAACCCAGTCCCAATATGCCCATTATTACTACTAGAACGGGCGTTAGGAGGAGAAAGATATTAGGATGTACGTTTCCTTTTACCAAAAAAAAATACAACCAAAAAGCCAAAAATAAAATGAATTGAATCCCTAGTTTTATAAGATTACTTATTATAATGGATAAGGGCATAACCAATCTAGGAAAATAAACTTTGCCAAAAAGACTTGCATTGTCTTTAAATATTGTAGAAGTTCGATTAAGAGAATCAGAAAAATAGTTCCACAAAGTTATGCCAGCGAGATAAAATATTATCATTGGTACGCTATCCGTAGAAATTCTCGCTATTTTTCCGAAGATGAGCACAAAAGTTATCGTCGTAAGTATGGGTTGGAGAAAAAACCAAATAGGCCCGAGTATAGTTTGTTTATATGTAGCCACGAATTCCCGGCGAACCAACAACATCATTAAATCCCGATATCGCCAAACTTCTTTGAGCCTGAGGTCGAATAAACTTGCACTCGGAGAAATAACCTCGGTCCAATTTTCGGCATTTTCTAAACCAATATTTTCTTTCGAATCGGACATAAAAATAAATTTCGAAACATTCAGCATTTCTGTCAGTTCGATTTGAGTTGGTAAATCTTTTCGATTATCTCCACAACTTTCAAGCCTTCAAGCGCATTTGTAGTAATCGGCGCCCTTCCCTTTAATACATCAATTACATTTTCAAAAATAAAATGATGATTGGCTGCTGATCCTTTATATTGCCCATAATCATTAGGCGGATTAGAAGGTTTAAGTTCCGGCATTTTGTAATCCTTAATAGAACTGGTTTGTACGTCATTCATATATTGGCCACCTATTTTAACAGTTCCCTTCTCTGCTATAATTGTAATACTACTTTCCAGGTTTTGATTCCATACGGAGGTAGAAAAATTTAAACTCCCCATTCCACCGTTTACAAAATCAAAATGAATAAAACCAGAATCTTCGAATTCAGTTGTGTTCTTGTGACTGAAGTTGGTAAGTTTTCCGCCAATATTTTTAATATCACCGAAAAGCCAAAACATAATGTCTATAAAATGCGAAAATTGTGTGTACAGAGTTCCGCCATCCAATTCTTTTGTTCCATGCCAGTTTCCCGGTTTATAATATCTATCATCTCGGTTCCAATAGCAATCTATTTGTACCATGTATATATTACCCAACAAGTTTTTCCGAATTATCTCTTTCAGCCATTGAGATGGAGGCGAATACCGATTCTGCATTACACAAAAAACCTGTCTATGTTGATGTAAAGATTCAAATATAATTCGTTCACAACCCGCCTTTGTCAATGCCATAGGCTTTTCAATTACGACATGAAGTCCTGCCCGAAGTCCTTTAATGGCCTGATCCTCGTGTAGCCCGTTGGGAGTCGAAATACAAAGTACGTCGATGTTCAGATCAGCAGACAACATTTCATCCAATGAACAAAAGAAGGGTATATTAGGATTCCTCCATTCTCTTTTCTCGTTCAAATTATTGTCCGATATGGCAATTAACTCACATTCCGGGTTATTGAGAATCATTGCACCATGTCGCTTTCCTATATGGCCATAGCCTACAATGGCAAATTTTATTTTATTCCCCTTAGTTTCCTGCATTTAGTATTACATAATAATTAACTACTAAGATATTCTGTTGACTTCATTTCCGCTCAAGGAATACTCTTGACCGCTTTCTGAGCAATGAGCCATACCGACAGAATTAAATTGAAGACGATGTCCAAATTCGCTGATCCACCCTATTTGTCTGGCGGGATTTCCTACTACTAATGCGTAAGCAACAACCGGTTTCGTAATTACTGCTCCTGCACCAATCATTGCGAATGGCCCTATTTCGTTTCCACAAACAATGGTAGCGTTGGCGCCTATACTGGCGCCCTTCCTCACATAAGTTTTTTTATATTGATCCTTTCTTATTACCGCACTTCGAGGATTGATAACATTAGTAAAAACCATCGATGGGCCTAGAAATACATCATCCTCACATACCACACCAGTGTAGATAGAAACATTATTCTGAACCTTAACATTATTTCCTAAAATCACCCCTGGAGAAATCACTACATTTTGCCCCAAATTGCAATTGTTTCCAATACTGCAACCAGACATAATATGCGAAAAATGCCAGATTTTGGTCCCCTCACCTATGACGGAATTTTCATCAATGACAGCGCTCGGATGGCTATAATATAGAGTCACCTGTTATATGGCCTTTTTGAAACAGTCAAATATTTTTTCAGTCAAAGAAGAATGATATAGCAAATAATCGCAATCCTCTATATTAGAATGAACACCGAATGACTCTATCGGAAGAATAGTTGTCGGCTTCTCCTTCTTTATTCTCGCCTTCCTATACTCAAACCCATTTAGCAATTCTTCAATTCTTTGTTGCCTGCTCAATCTCGCGTGGTTATCTGAAGTATAAACAGGCAGGATTTCCAATAGAATAAGAGGACGATTTGAATTTATCCATTCTTTTAATCCATTTAATACCTCCATTTCGGCACCTTCCACATCTATCTTCAGAATAGAACAAGGTTGTTCTGAAAGAAAATGAGTAAGTGAATGGAAATCAAATACGGGAACAAAAATAGAATGATCTGGTTTCGTATTTTGTTTAAAATTTTCAATAATAGTTGCTGAAGAATCGTCTTTATCAGCCGCAAAAAAATTCAACTTGAGCACTTCAGTGTTTGCACCAATAGCAATGGGTAGTAGTAGAGTATTTTCGAATTTGTTTTGACGTATTAACTCTTGGACATAATTTACACAGGAAGGATTGG
>JABDAN010000098.1 GCA_013289175.1 Bacteroidota bacterium | reverse complement strand
TGGAATACCCTTTAATGAAATCTATTATTTCTATCTTATTCTTCATTACGGGGCATTTTTAATCGGGCTTTTCCTCATACAGGGGGAGTTCGACAAAAAAAGTAGTGCCTTCCCCTTCCTCCGTCTCAAACCAAATCCTCCCTTTGGCCTGCTCTACAATCGTTTTACTCATTGCCAGTCCCAGACCCGTCCCGGAGGATTTGGTGGTAAAATTAGGAATGAAAATCTTGGATTGCATTGGCTCGGGTATCCCTTCGCCGTTGTCGCTGATACTGATCAGCACCCGGTTTGCAAACAAATGTTCCTTGACGCCGATCATACAGGTTTCTCGGTCGTGGCAGGCCTCCAGCGCATTTTGAAGCAGGTTGGTGAACAGCCGGTTCATTTGTGTTTTGTCTGCAAATATCCAGATTTTACCGTGCTCAGGCATCCACTTGAACATCACCTTTTCCATCGTCTCATATAAGGAAGCTAGGGAGGACAGCAACTCGTGCAAATCCATCACCTCATTGCGTGGGTTGCCGATATGGGCAAATTGGCTGAAATCAGAGGCGATTTTGGAAAGGTGGTCTATTTGTTCGACGAGCGTTTTAGCCACACTGGCAGTTAGTTCCTTCAAATTGGAGACACCGCTGATATTTGCTTTCTGCAAATACTGTATACTCAGCTTCATGGGGGTGAGCGGGTTTTTGATTTCGTGCGCCACCTGCCGGGCCATTTCACGCCAAGCTCCTTCGCGTTCACTTTTTGCCAGGGCACTGGCACTATCCACCAGTTTGGCCACCATTTTATTGTATTCACGGATCAATCCGCCAATTTCATCGTTCTTTTTCCAAAGGATGACTTCATTGGTTTTGCTCAAATTCACTTCCTGCATTTTTTCCGAAATCAATGAAAAAGATGTCGTGATACGGTTGGTTAGGAAAACTGCAATAGTCCCGGCAATCAGAAAAATGAACACGTTCAAATTGATAATCGTTACCAGAAACCGCGAAATTTCATCATGCAGTTCATCTTCCGTATTAAAAGAAGGAATATTTAAAAAAGCCGAAGCAGATCCCCCTCCCAGTCGCAAAGGGCAATAGATACTTTGAAATCCAATATCTCCCATTTTTTCCTGGTTGAAGAATTCAATGGAATTGAGCCTGTTCATGTAAAAGAAGGCCAGGGGATTCATCTGATCGCTGAGCATTCCCTTGGTATAAATAAAAGGATTGGAAGAGACAATCAGGGACCCGTTTACATCATAAAGATTGATGTCTGCATTGTGAATTTCAGCAATATTGTTCACGATTTTATCCAAATCATCCCTGGGCATTTGTTTGATCGGATTGGAAACGTTGGCGGCGGAGGAATATGAATTTAACCTGTTGTCAATTTCACCTGTGATGACCTTTAAAGAAGCACTCAAACGGTCCTGATTGTTTCGGTTATAGCGGTTGATCAGAAAAAAAATAGTTGATACACCGATCACCAGGAACAAGAACAGGCTCACAAAAATAATCGTAGTCTGAATCTGCGTACGGATGTTGAGTTGGAAAAAGTTTCTTAGTTGTTTCCAGTGCAGTCTGGTCTGGATCAGGATCGAACTGATCCAAAACAGTGCCACCAGAATTAAAAAAGCGCTGAAAAGATAGGAGAACAGTGTGATGGCCTCGATAAGCAGATTATCCTTTTTGGCAATGACAATGATTTTATCATCCGAGATCCTGTGCCAAAGCTCATCATAACCATTGTTCCTCCTTTGCTCGAAGTCCTTTCGCGGTATAAGAGTATCACTCAGCTGGGTGGGGAAAGGATAATTGTTGTAATAGGTTACCAGATTATTGTCGCTATAGATTGCATAGGAGTATACGGGTGAATATTCAGGAAGATATTCTTTTCTCTGTTGAGTAAGCTGTGGGGCAAGGCCCTCGCTTTTATAACTCCTGGGTTCGGCTTGGACAAAGAGATAACCCAATGTCCTGCCGGCGGTGTTCTGAATGACTTTTTTATAGATATAGCTGAATTTGTCATAGGCCTTCTCATAATACATCAGGTTAGGAATGGTCGTGGGTTTACCCTGCAGCTTAAAAATGGTATTGAGCGTATCATAAGAAACGGAAACCTGATTATACAAGGGCCTTTCAGTCGAATCATAGGTATAGATCTTTGTATCGTATTTGCTCAGATAAGCACTAAAATTGTTGTTGATCAGACTGTCCTTTAGGTAGTGATTTTCGACTGGATTTCGAAAACGGTCAAACTGTCGCTGGAGTAAATCGTTTTCAAAATAGATCAACGACATACTTACCAATTTTTCACTGGAAGGATCTATTTGTTCAGCAAGCCGGTCGGCAAAACTCCTGCGTTGTTCCAGTTCTATCTTTCGGTTCTCAAAAATGATGATTACAGAAATGGATCCGGAAAATATAAAAAGCCAGAACATGATTTCCGAAACATTTAATTTGAATTGCAGTCCCGAAATCATATTTCTAATCATCAGCCACAAATAACAAAGTAGCCAGATCAGGACATATATATCCAGTTCGACCAAAGTGGTTTTACTTGGAAATGTGAGCAACATCAGGCCGATCGTTGCTACCAGTATCGAAACGGTAAGCAGGCTGCCTTCCAAGTACACCCGGATCAGCCTCAGCAGGATCTGGGTAAAAATGAAATAACTCAATGCAAGTGCCGCCAGAATGATAAATCCGATCACACTGTATATCGTCAGGCTGAAAAAATTGGTAACATTGAAAGAAATCCTGGCATCGGCTACCAGGCTCTGTACGATATCTGCGAAAAGAAATGTGGTTGTAACCAGGATGGTCATAGTAACCAGGATTACCAGGGCTCGTTTGGTAAAACTCTTAAAATATGGAAGGCGGTAATGGTCGGTTTCCTGTCTTACAAACAAGACGATCCAACAGAAAAGCAGAGCGTTGATCAGCAGGTCACCCAGCGAGCGCAAAATGAAATTCGAACTATAAATGGTCGGATCGAATAATTCATATTGCCTGAAATGAAAAATACCAGGAAAATAGTACGTGAGTACCCTGCAACAAATAAGGACAACAATCAAAAAAATTATCCCCTCCAGCCGACCATAGTTTTCTACAATGGCGTGTGCCATATTGTGAATGACCACAAGAAATAAAAGCACGCCCGTGAAGACTACCAGAAGCAACAGCAAGCTATATTTCGCTGCATGATAGGAAACAGTTTTTACCAGATAAAACAGGGTTTTACCTTCCAGATTTTTGACGGGAAAAGGGGTAGGACTGGCTGTAATCCTTACCCGGTTTTCAGCTGAAGAGAAGCCGACAAATGCAGGTTTTAGATTTTCAGGTGATATAAAATATTGCCAGCGAACGGGGATCAGTGCAAGTACGGTCAAGGGATAAGGAACCATCTGGCTATAGGAATGTTTGATCACTTCAAACTGTCCGTTGCTGAGATTTAAAAAATAGTTCCCGTCTGGCTTCAACAGAATACTGTCCGGTAAGACCGAAGACTGATCACTCCAAAATGTCAGATGTTCGCTGAAAGGATGGTTTCGCTCATAGATCAGGATACCGTATTGTTTATCCATGAGGTCATTCAGCTCTGACAATGAATAGTTTTTATCCGACAGGCGACGGATCTTCAGTTCATTTTTTATTAATTTCTGAAAATCATTTTCTCTGTCCTGCAAAAAGGCTTCGATAGAATTGCGCAGTATACGGGTTGTAGAGTTTCCACTGAGGTATGAATTGATCGCAAAAGCCGTTACAAAAAGAAAGATACCTGCAAGGATCAGGTAAATATTTTTTAGTAAGAAATTTTTTAAGAAGGAAATCAATCGGTTGTTTTTTGCATTTTGATCGTATTCCAGATCGCGTCCATTTCTGCCAAAGACAGCTCAGTCATTTGTTTTCCGGACAATCTCACGGCTTCTTCCATTTGCTTGAATCTTTGCGTGAATTTGCGGTTTGTACGTTCCAGAGCGGTTTCAGCGTCCACACGCAAAAATCGTGCATAATTGATCATTGAAAACATTAGATCACCGAATTCCTCTTCAATATGTGCTTGGTCACCGGACAATACCGCTTCTTCCAGCTCTTTTTTTTCTTCTTCGACTTTGTCCCAGACTTCGTGGGCATGGGACCATTCAAAACCCACTTGTTTTGATTTTTCCTGCAAACGGATCGCTTTTACGACAGCTGGTAAGGAAGGAGGCACTCCGCTCAGGACCGAACTTTTCCCCTCCCGAAGCTTTAGTTTCTCCCAGTTTTGTTTAACATCCTCTTCCGAATTTACCCGCACATCGCCATAAATATGAGGATGGCGGTATATGAGTTTTTCGCTGATTCCGTCCAACACCTCTTGAAGAGTGAACCGGTTTTGCTCTTTACCTATTCTTGCATAAAAAAGCAGGTGTAAAAACAAATCACCGAGTTCTTCTTTTATCCCTGTCCAGTCTTCTGCAATGATGGCTTCACCCAACTCATACAGTTCTTCAATACTCAGGGTTCTCAGGCTTTGAATGGTTTGCTTCTGATCCCAAGGACATTTTTCACGGAGTTCATCCATGATTTGCACAAGCCTTAAAAAAGAGCGGGTAAGATTTTCCGATTCCATAGGTCAGGTTTCATAAACAGTAAAAAGAATGCCCATTACAAAAATGAAGAGTTGGATAAAGCCGGACATAATAAAAAGAAGTATATACTTCAGGATGGTTTTGCCTCTCCTTTGTGCATAAAACCGTCGCATGGCCTTATAATAGTAAACGAAGGGGTAGATCAATAGGGCGGCTATCAGCCAGTTGATCAGGCCCCATCCGGTGACTAATTTCAATTCCTTGAGTCCAAAATAAACAAGCAGTATCAGGAAAGTAAATATATACAGATGAACAGCAAATATGATATGGTCCACATAATAAAAATTCTTCCTGCGGATGTAAAGAAGTTTAAGAAGCATTGCAAAGAGTGGTAAGGAAATAAAAAGCAATTTGGGAGAACTGTGCATGAAATTTTCCAGCATATCCCTGACCAAGGTGGAACGCTCGTTTTTATAGCGCTGGTTTAATTGGATAGCTTTCATATTCATTCGCCTTGTAAACCACCCATCCCTCTCGCTGGCAGGCTTTAATTTCTGTGCAGAATCATATGCCCCAGGGGTATCAAATTCACTGGTTGCTACATTTATATTTAAATCTCCAGGTTTGGTTTTTTGCAAACTATCGCTGTATATCTGAATAACTGGTTTTCTCTTGTTTAACGGCACATCCAAATTTTTCAAAGAATCCTTCCTTGCCTTTAATCCCTGGGCGAGTTCCACGTAGACAGAATCGGACTTAATTACTTTGGTGGTTTCATTTCCCAAGATTAAATGTTTGACGTCTACATAAGAAAAGAAAATCAAGAAAAAAATGGCAGAGGTAAATATGTACATCCGGATGGGATCTAGATATCGCATCCGACGTCCGATCATATATTCATTGGATAGAAATCCCGGCTTTGAAAACAGTTCTTTGACCGTTGTAAAAAATTTACCGTCCCAATGGGTGATATCAGAAAAGGCATGGCCGATAATATGCCAAATGGATTGTTTTGGCTCGAGATTTTTCTGGCCACAGGAAGGACAATAATGCCCAGGAGTTTCAGTTCCGCAGTTTAGGCATATCTTTTCCTTCCTGATTCTGTGTGACACTCCGTAATTTTATTTAAAAATAAAGATAATGGCAATAATTAACACCCGCTTTTTCCGTTTAGAAAATAGCATTTAAACCCGGCATCATGAGGCGTTTCATCGTTTTGGTATGTTTTATCTCAGCTTTCACTGCAAAATCCCAATATTATTTCAAGGATATCCTGCTTACACGTCAAAACCAGGAGAACTGGAAAACTTATCACGATAAGAAAGTCCGGGAGGTTGATATCCACAGTATCGATGCCAACGATGAAATGACACCAGGGTTTATTTGCAACTTGCGCATTTCTCCTGATTTCAGCACCATCACGACATTTACAAAATCAAACGATATTGCGGCCTCCACCCTCCAGGCATTCTATGACACGCATGGATGGATGATCAAAACCATTGACACCAGCGATAGCTATAACAGTACCACTGACTACAGTTATAATCCACAAGGGGAAATTCTCAGTATGAATAATACGTCTCTGGAAACAGATAATCGGGTGAGTGTGTCAGAAAAACACCTGTGGAAATATGAAAAGGGAAAGCCTGTCCAAATGATTAAGATCAAGGATGGTACAGATACCACCCTGGTTAGCTTTACACTCGATGAAAAGGGCAATATAGCCGAAGAAAGATCGGTTCATGGTGGCCTATCCCTGCCAACCATTTATTATTACTACAATGCCGACTCCAGACTAACCGATATCGTCCGATACAACCAAAAAGCAGGACGATTGCTTCCAGACTTTGTATTCGAGTATAATTACGATCGTATTTCTTCGATGTTGTTGGTGCCCACTGGTTCCACAGACTATCAAAAGTGGGTTTATACCTATAATTCCAATGGATTAAAGGAAGGAGAAATTTGTTATGACAAGAAAAAACAAGTTGTCGTAAAAATCAATTATACCTATAGTTTCCAGTAGGTTTCATCCAGTTAACTCCATTAGTTGTCGAGCCCATTCGCGTGAAACTACGCGCTGGCCTGCGTTTCAGCCCACTCTAGTTATCCACAAATAATTCAGATTTTGCCTTTTGGCAAAAAGTTTGCCACGACAGGGGACATCTTGCCCCAGAACCTTCCTTGAAATTATTCTCAATCAATTTTTTAAATCCAAAAACTGACTGTTTTGGCAAGAAATTTGTTTCTAACAAGCGTCCGTTGTTATCCGAACTTTGAAAAATCCAAAAATCCACGTCTATGAAAGGCTTTTTACCCTTCCTTGGGAGATAT
>JABDAN010000097.1 GCA_013289175.1 Bacteroidota bacterium | reverse complement strand
CACGCAAGGCACCAAAATGCACCTTTTTGGGATCATGGTATTCAGCAAAACTAAAAGAGAAAAAACTGTCCAGCCAGCCGTGATTGGCATGGCCTCTTTCCTGAGCAGGATATAATATTGTATTCATGTTGTGTAATTTGATGGTTAAACATCAAATAAGGTGCCATTTGCAAAATACCGTTCAAATTATTAAAGATCAAATACTTATGATTGTGCCTGAAATCCTTTTGTCAGGAAGCTGTCGATTCGCCCTGTCATAAATTCTTATTCACCGACTTCGGCGGGGCCCGGATCGCAGTGTTCCAGTAAAAAATTATTTCTCCCCTCCCCGATAAGGATATTCATATGTCCCAGCTGGACAAGTTCCAGAATGGAAAGGAACAAAAAGATGGCGTGGATCCTGTTTTCACATTGCTCGATGATGCGTTCAAAAGGAACAGTTTTTTCAAGAACGACCAGGTTTAGCATATAGTCCCGGGCGCCTTCGATCGTATAATTATATTGAACGACGGTATGCCTAGGCTGGTTATTGCGTTCCTGAAGACGAAGCATGACTTTTTCGAAAGTCTTCATGAGCTTAAATAAACTCACCGATTGGATTTCCGTGCCTTCTCCGGATTCCTCTCCGATCTGCACGAGTTCCCGGTGCAGGTTACCACGGCGGATCATCTTCATGCGTTGTTCTTCCATTTCAGCCAACTGCGCAGCCGCTTCTTTGTATCGCTTGTATTCAAGAACCTTATTAACCAGTTCCTGGCGCGGATCGATTTCATTTCCCTGTTCGTCTAATTCTTTGCGGGGCAGGAGCATTTTGGCCTTGATCCGCATGAGGGTGGAAACAAAAAGAATGAATTCACTGGACAATTCAATGTTCAGGGTTTCTTCAGCATGAATGAAATCCAGGAAATCCTTGATCAATTTATGGATGGGAATATTATAGATATCCAGTTCATCGCGCTCAATAAAAAAAAGGAGCAGATCAAAGGGACCTTCAAATTGTGATAACCGGATCTGATAGGATGCTGAATTGAGCATGGGCTGTCTTTAGCTGCAAGAATACTTAAAAAGTTCAATGCCTTCGCACCCTAGCTGTTGGTTTTGTTGACATTTATATCACAAAAAGGATTTTATTTCCTTCCTGGTTACGGGCTTGGCTTGACGAGGGAGAAGACCCAGTTCTGAAACTTCGGTCTCAGAGTTTTAGCTGCACTCCAATTCCCAACAACTCCTGTATCTGGGCAGCGGCTCCTCCCGGCGATCCGTCGGGTTTAACCGTTTTTATATCGTTGTCGTAGATCAGGTTAAAACTGGCGGTCATCGTAATGATACCCGTTACTTTTACAGCCAGCACATTGATCCAGTTTACGTCTACGTCCTGGGGATCGTGTTCATAGTTGGAAAAAAGATCCAGCCGGGAGCTAAAAACTACATTGGGATTGATCTTATGAGAATACGTGATCGAAGAATAGGCGCCAAATTGAAGCAAGACTGTTTTGCCCGTATCCACCCCATAAGCTCCTTGAGCCGAGAGTGTATCATTTTTTACAAAAGTCCATCGCAAGGTGGCCGGAGAAATGAAAAATGAAAAATCCTTGTTGGGCATCCAGTTCATACCAGGTGCGACTACCAGGTAGGCTGGCGCCAGAAAATCTGAGGTAAGTACAGGCGGTACACCTTGGGTCGACGGATAGGCATATCCGGGCGCAAATTGTGTTCGGAAATTCACCAGCCCGCTGATGTACCAGTTTTTACCAATATCGTATCCATATTTGGAAAGTAGGTCTATGCGGTCGTCAGATTTTCTTGAACCCAGGCTGGTGGTACTCAAAAATCCGAAAGCCAGGTCAATCGTATTGTCCCAGGAATGTTTACCCTTTTTGTAGAAAGCATATCCGCTGAAAAAACTGGTCAGCCCCAGGGTGTTCTTGTCACCACCGGCCGCCCAGTTGTTCTGATAACCCTGTGTCATGGTAAAGCGGAGCGTACCACCCACTTTCCAGATTTTTGGAATGGTATCGTTGGGATCCTTCTTGATTGTTTGGCTGGCTTCGTTGCGCAACTCCTGTACGGATTTATCCTGGGCAACAACTGAATACATGCTCAGAACAGACAACATCACAATTAAAACCTTTTTCATCAAAAATAGTTTTACAGTATTTGAAACAAGTGATTCAAAATGGCTGATAATAAAGCAATCTAAAAAATTGGACTGGACTAAGGTTTTTTTAGTTCGTCCCGGATTTCCGTCAAGAGTTTTTCTGTCGGGGTTGGTTCGGCGGCTGCGGGAACTTTTTTATTTTCTATCGATTTGAATCCCTTTACAATCAGGAAAAGAATGAAGGCGATGATGACAAACTTAATGATGGCTGATAAGAACAATCCATATTTGACGGCCCCGTAACTGAGCTGTTCCAAGTTTTCTGCATGGGCTGCTTTTAAAGCAGGTTTCAAAAGAAGTGGAGTAATGACATTGTCCGTCAGGGAAGATACAATAGCTCCAAATGCACCACCGATGATAACGGCTACTGCCAGATCTACGACATTTCCGCGCAGAGCGAAGTCTTTAAACTCTTTGAGAATACCCATACATGTAATTTTTAATGGTTAAGAATGAATTGAATCAATCATCCAATCAGACTGACATGATTTCCTTTTCTTTAGAGCCCAAGTGTTTTTCTACGAGTGAAATATGCTGATCTGTTATATCCTGCATTTGTTTTTCCGCATCCTTGGTAAGATCCTCACTCAAACCGTCCTTTTGCAATTTTTTCACCTGTTCGATGGCTTCTCTCCGGATATTTCTTATAGCAATTCGGGTTTGCTCGCCTTCCGAATACGCCCGTTTTACAAATTCTTTTCTTCTTTCTTCCGTAAGCGGGGGCATAAACAAGCGGATGATATTCCCGTCATTTTGCGGGGTTACTCCCAGATTGGCATTGATGATGGCTCGTTCGATCGGCTGCAACATATTTTTCTCCCAGGCCTGAATGGTCAGTGTTCGCGCATCCATTACCGATACGTTGGCCAGTTGGTTGATCACGGTGGGTGCGCCGTAATAGTCAACGGTCACGCCTTCCAACATTTGCGGATTGGCTTTGCCTGCCCTGATCCGCGTTAGTTCATTCTCCAAGTGGTTAATTGCTTTACTCATGGAATCTTTTGCAACTTCCACTATAAAGTCTAGTTCATCAGACATAAACAATAATTCAGATTCAGGATTTTTGAGGGTGCCGCCGCTATTTAATTCTTTTGTTCCAGCATGCTGTCTCGGATAAAGGTAACCAATTTCGATTCTTTTATCTTCTCATTTTTGTCGCTTCCTTCATTAACCCAAGAGATAGAATGAGTCGGCCTGGAGTAATAGGCAATGGCTATGAAGAGAAAAAATAGCGCGATGACAGAGAATATCAGAATGGTGCATCCAAGGGATCTGGCCAGGTAAACAAAAACGACCATGCTGACATTTAAAGAAACCAGCAAAAGGGTTATCGTCCGGTGAGACAATCCGCGGTCGAGCAAGAGGTGATGGATATGATTCCTGTCCGGACTGAAGGGTGACCGGCGTTTAAATATCCGGATGGCAAAAACACGCAGCGTATCCAGCAGGGGAATCATAAGAATGGTTAAGCCGATGGCCGGAGAAGACTGAATTGGATTGACCGAAGAAGGACCATTTCCCGGATCAATAAATTCCATAACCAGGATCGCATTGACCACTCCGATGAGCAGGGATCCCGTGTCCCCCATAAATATCTTGGCCGGTTGAAAATTAAATATCAGGAATGCGATCAAACTGCCGCACAAAGAAAATGCGAGCACATAATATGGTTCATTTTGTGCACTGAGAAAATATATACCGAACAGCGCTGCGGACATCAGACCGAGTGTACCGGCCAGTCCATCCACCCCGTCGATGAGGTTAAAAGAATTGATGATTACAATGACAGAGAAATACGTTATGAGCAGACTGAACATTTCGGGTATTTCATGGATTCCAAAAAAACCATGCATACTGCGGATCTGAATCCGGCCGTAATAAATAATCAGGAAAGCAGCCAGCACCTGACCGATGAATTTTTTTATGGGCGATAACACCAGGATATCGTCCTTCAATCCCAAAAAGAAAATGACCAAGGCAGCGGCGATGAAATATTGAAATTCCGAAGCAAATTTAAAGTTGATGGTCAGCAGGCAACCAAATACAAATCCGGCAAAAATTCCAATGCCACCCAAGGGCGTGATGGCAACCTGGTGGATTTTGCGGGCGTCCGGCATGTCATAGAGCTTCTTCATTTCGGCCACGTTGATGATGACGGGGATGGCAAGAAATGTGATGGTAAAGGCTATAGACAGGGATAACAATACATCAAACATGTACCTCGGTTTACATTAAATAATATCAAGCATTGCTAAAATCGAGCCTACCGCTTTTTGCGTTTCCTATCTTCGGGTTAGATTATTGAGATTCAATATATTCTGACCAGCAATGTTATAATGTCACTGAGCGCATGAGCAGGCAAGTTAGAACAAAAGTTTAATATGTTCCGGGACATGGGTAAATAAATTCCATTAGCTTTGCCCACTTCAGAATAAATCTTTTTTATGGCTGATTTAAAAGCAATTGCTTCTCAAATCCGACGAGATATTGTCAGAATGGTTCACGGAGCGGCCAGCGGTCATCCAGGAGGGTCACTGGGTTGTACGGATTTCTTTACCCTACTTTATTTCGAGGTCATGAAACATGATCCTAAATTTTCCATGGATGGAAAAAACCAAGACATTTTCTTTCTCAGTAACGGTCACATATCTCCCGTATTTTATGCAACACTTGCCCGTTCCGGATACTTCGACATCAAAGAACTCTATACTTTTCGCAAACTCAATTCCCGACTGCAGGGTCATCCCGCCACTGCCGAACACCTTCCTGGTATCCGGATCGCCAGCGGATCTCTCGGCCAGGGGATGAGTGCTGCCATCGGCGCTGCCCTTACTAAAAAACTCAATAAGGATTCAAATATTGTCTATTCCCTTCACGGAGATGGGGAGTTGGATGAAGGACAGAATTGGGAAGCCCTGATGTTTGCCAACCACCACAAAGTCGACAACCTCATTTCCACCGTCGACTGGAATCATCAGCAAATTGATGGAACCACAGATCATGTCATGAATTTGGGCAATATCCGTCAGAAATTCGAAGCTTTTGGATGGAAGACGCTGGAAACCAATGGGAACGACCTGGAAGCGCTTCGGGCAACCCTGCAGGAAGCCAAGTCCTTGACAGGCAAGGGCCAACCCGTCAGCATCCTGATGCACACCGTCATGGGAAAAGGCGTGGATTTTATGGAAAACGATCACAGCTGGCACGGAACGGCGCCCAACGATGAACAGCTTAAAAAAGCGCTGGCGCAGCTACCTGAAACCCTCGGCGACTACTAGCGATCTGCGCCCACTGGCTAACTTTTTAATTCAAAGGGTTGCAAGGCTGCTTTGCGTGCCGGAAGCCAGGATGCCAGCAGGACCACCATCAGGATGGTCGTACCTACCAGAAGAAAATCCCCCGGGATCAGTTTAACCGGATAATAATCCACCAGAAAATTACCCTGCATGGGGATGAGTTTGAATTTTACCTGTAGCCAGCACAAGAGAACCGCGAGCCCAAACCCGACCCCACCCCCACCTATTCCCAGGAGCAATCCTTCATTTAAAAAAATCCGCTGAATGAACCGGTTGTCTGCCCCCATGGCTTTGAGCACTTGGATATCTTTCTTTTTTTCAAAAACCAACATGGTCAGGGCACCAACGATGTTGAAAGCGGCCACAATCAAAATCAGGGTCAAAATGATATAGATCACCCATTTTTCCATTTTCATCACCCCAAAAAATGTCTGATTTTGCTCTTCCCGGGTCTGTACCAGGAAACCCGCCCCAAAAATGGACTGGATGGCTGATTTTAACGGTTTGTCAGCCATGCCTCCCCGCACGGCAATTTCCACGGCCCCATATTGATTGGAATCCAGCCCCATCATTCGCTGCATAAATCCGAGATTGGTGATGACATAATGTTCATCAAAATCCTGTTGTATCCGGAAAGAACCCGAAGCCGCAATGGGTTCCGATCGCACGGCCGATTCAGGATCGGCTGGATTGATTCCACCGCTGCGGAAAAGATAGACCGTCATCGGTGCCAGGGCTCGGTCGGCTTCAATATTCAATGCATATTCGATCCCCGATCCGAGGATCGCTGTGGGATGTTCGGAGGTACCGATCTGATACTCGCCCTTGGAAATATTTTTAGAGACCCCGTTGAGTAATTTATAGTTGTTGTCAACTCCTTTGAGCATTACGGGCTGCAGATTGTTGTATTGCAGCAAGGCCTGGTCTTCTACCGTCAAGGAATAACCGATCACACCATCGAGTTTTTTCAGACGAACCAACTGTTCATAAGGAACACGCATGAACTTGCCCGTGGCCGGGGAGATTCGCACATCGGTATAAAAAGACGAATACAGAGATTTTACCAGGTCCTCTAAACCATTGAACACACTCAATACAACTATGAGCGAGGCGGTACCCAGGATGATTGCACTGACACTAACCCAGGAAATGATGTTAATGGCATTCGTTGATTTTTTTGCTTTAAAATAACGCCAGGCGAAAAGAAACTTCAATTCAATTAAATTAATTCAGGATTCGTTTTCGGTATCGTGTTTATGGTCGTTGATCTCCTTAAAGAGCGCATCCATTTTGTCAACGTATTCTAGGGAGTCGTCAATGTAAAATGTAAGCTGGGGCATGCTGCGCAGCTGATTGCGGATAGAGCTGACCAGATCTCTTTTTATTTCCCAGGCTCTGTCTTCAATCAACTTGAGTGCGTCCGCTTGTTTTGCAATCTGATAAAAACTCAAATAGACCCGTGCTTCAAAAAGATCGGGAGTAATTTTAACAGAAGAAATGGAAACCATTCCACCCTGAATGATATTCAATCCAAGTTTTTGAAAAATATTACTAAGTTCTGCCCTTAACAGGGCACTCACCTGTTTCTGCCGCTTACCTTCTTTCATAATATTGCCCTTTTCGATGTAAATTTACGGGTTTACGCATCATCCGGGAATAATGAAGAGATTTTCGACAATTCTAAAATATCTGAGTGATCAGAAAGGTGCCGTCGTTTTGTATTTCGTTGTAAACCTGCTCTCCATACTTTTTTCCCTGGTTTCCCTCACCATGCTTGTTCCATTCCTCCAATTATTATTTGGAAAGGAAAAGCCGCCGGATCAGGTGGAACATTTGAGTTTTTCGGCTTCCAGTGTTTTGGATAATATCAAATATGTGCTGGGCGTATTGATTCGCGAACACGGGCCGGTATACGCGCTGGCCGCAATTTGCGTAATCATCATCGTATCCATTTTTTTTAAAAACTTTTTTATCTATTTGTCCTATCGAATTATGGGGCCGATGCGCAATAAGGTTCTTACCCGCCTTCGTGCAGACCTGTACTCAAAAATCCTGGAACTCCCCCTGGGGTTTTTCACCGAGCAACGAAAAGGTGACCTGATCAGCCGGATGAGCAACGATATCAACGACATCGAATGGAGTGTGATTGGTACCCTGGAAGGAATATTTCGAGAACCCCTGACCATTCTGGTGATCTTGGCTACCCTGGTATTTCTCAGTCCTCCCCTTT
>JABDAN010000096.1 GCA_013289175.1 Bacteroidota bacterium | reverse complement strand
ATACCAACCTGCGGGCGAAGAACATTTATTATGACGATCTGATTGCTGGAAATATCCTGGATCCGCTGCAAATTCATGCGGTAAAGAAAAATGGTTTTATAGACTATATGAAGTCCATCGGCAAACTCGGCGGACAGAATAAAGTGCCGAGACTCAGCAATGACCGGACACTGGCTGAGCAACTCGAAAAATACATGGACTGAACTTTCCGTTCTTCCATCCGGAACAACTACTTTTATCCTTCATCGCGTTCGTTTTTCATGAATAATCGCCCCCAGAAAAGAATTGCAATTTTTGGATCAACAGGATCCGTCGGAACACAGGCGTTGGATGTGATTGCCGCCAATCCTGAATTGTTTTCCGCCGAAATCCTCACAGCCCAGCAGAACGACGCGCTCCTGATAAAACAGGCTCTGAAATTTGTTCCCAATATGGTTGTCATAGGGGATGAATCCAAATATCAGCATGTGAAGCAGGCCCTGGCTGAACATCCGATCAAAGTATTTGCCGGTGAAAAGGCACTCATCGAAGTGGCTGCCATGGACAGCTATGATGTGATGATGGCGGCCATAGTAGGTTTTGCGGGGCTCATGCCAACGATGACGGCCATCGAAAAAGGTAAAACCATTGCGCTGGCCAACAAGGAAACGCTGGTGGTGGCAGGGGATATCGTTATGAGAAAGGCGGTTGAAAACCGTTCGCCCATTATTCCGGTGGATTCCGAACATTCGGCTATTTTTCAGTGCCTCTTAGGGGAGACCAGAAATCGGATTGAAAAAATTATTCTGACCGCTTCCGGAGGCCCCTTCCTGGGTAAGAAACCAAATTTTCTCGTTAATGTAAAACGGGATCACGCCCTCCAACATCCGAATTGGGCGATGGGCGCAAAAATTTCCATCGATTCGGCTACCCTGATGAACAAGGGTTTGGAAATGATTGAAGCCAAATGGCTTTTCAACCTGCAGCCCGAACAGATTCAGGTGGTCATTCATGCACAAAGTATCATTCACAGCATGGTACAGTTTGAAGACGGCAGCATCAAGGCTCAGATGGGATTACCAGACATGAAACTACCCATACAGTATGCCCTGGGATTTCCCGTTCGCCTGCCGAACAAAATGCCCCGATATACATTTAATAAACCCGACAAATTATCTTTTGAGGAACCGGATATCAAGACTTTCCGGAATTTGCAATTGGCTAAGGAAGCCCTAGCCAGGGGGGGAAATGCGGGTTGTGTATTGAATGCAGCCAACGAAATTGCCGTTTATGCCTTTTTAAAGAACCGAATCGGCTTTTTGGACATGACGGATCTGATTGAGAAAACGGTCGAGAAAATATCATTTATTGAACAACCTACGCTGGAAGATTATTTTGACAGCGATGGGGAGGCGCGTAACTTTGCGGCTTCTTTAATTAAATTGTAAAATCCCCGGCTGGCACGCGTGAACACGAATTGCGGCTGATCTTTGTAAGATGAATAATACTTCAATATTGTTGGCGATCGACTGGGCAAATGCCGGAAGCAAGGCTCTCCAACTGATCCTCTCTTTATCCCTGATCGTTATCGTACATGAGTTTGGTCATTACCTGCCTTCCAAACTTTTCAAATGCCGCGTAGAAAAATTCTTTTTATTTTTTGATCCCTGGTTTTCCTTGGTAAAGAAAAAGATTGGGGATACGGTATACGGCATTGGATGGCTCCCGCTGGGCGGCTATGTAAAAATCTCGGGCATGGTAGATGAGAGTATGGACAAGGAACAGATGAGCTTGCCACCCCAGCCCTGGGAATTCAGAAGCAAACCAGCCTGGCAGCGGTTGATCATAATGCTGGGCGGCGTCACGATGAATGTATTACTGGCTTTTGTAATCTATGCGATGATCCTGTTTACCTGGGGACAGAAAAAATTACCTATTTCCAGCATTCGTTACGGTATAGAGGTGACTGACAGCTTGATGTACAATATCGGATTTCGCAACGGGGACCAAATCTTATCTGTCGATGGTCAGGATATCGCTTATTTCGAGGAACTTCCGGAAAAAGTTTTGATGGGAGGAGGTGCCCGGGTCGAAATTATTCGCGATGGTTCCCACCAAATGATCACCATTCCGACGGCCATATTGGGACAATTGGCTGAAAGGAAACGCAACGGTTCCCTATTCTTTTTCCCCCGGGTTCCGGTTATTGCTGATCTGATACCCGATTCTTCCAATGCCCATAGAGCGGGTCTACAAAGGTTGGATCAGATTACCGCCGTAGATGGAGTTGCTACTCCTTTTTTTGAAGAATATAAAAAGGCCATCGACGCACACAAAGGTCAAATGGTGAAACTTACCGTAGCAAGGAAGGGGGCTACCGACACCTTGAATGCTGAAGTGAAGGCTGACGGGACCCTCGGATTTTACCGTGTCAGTTCCCTGGAAACTATGGATAGTCTGGGTCTTATCAAAATTGAAAGAACTGAATACAGTTTTTTTGGCTCTTTTCCTGCTGGAGTGCATCTGGCAGGTGAAAAGTTGAAAAGTTATGTGGAACAGTTTAAGAAAATATTTTCGCCTAAAACAGAAGCCTACAAAACGGTAGGTGGCTTCAAAGGAATGGCCTCCGTATTTCCATCCATGTGGGACTGGCAATCGTTTTGGACGATTACTGCGTTTTTCTCCATTGCATTGGCATTCATGAATATCCTGCCTATTCCTGCCCTCGATGGCGGACATGTATTGTTTACTTTGCTTGAAATGATCACCGGCCGAAAACCAAGTCAAAAGCTGCTTGAATATGCACAAGTTGTAGGAATGGTGCTTTTGTTAGCCTTGATGATCTATGTGAATGGAAACGACTGGTTTGGATGGGGGAAGGGAAGGTAGTGCTGAGGGGTGGCATAGTCAATATTTGATTGACGTCGTGTGTCATACGAGTGCTGAATTACCCGGGCGTTTAACAGCAACAAACATTTTAATTCTGATGGAAAATTAAGTTTAACCATTCGACAAATTTTGGTCAGGCAACTATTGTAAACAGTTCTCGTATGGTTAAGGGCGTCTTTTTCCTCTGAAAGGGAATTTCAGGTTCTAAGAGAAATGAATATTCATTCCTATATTCAAATAATTTAAGGATAAGAACGTTTAAGGTCCAATGGAGTTTTTAATAAATATTTTATGAAAAAGGTGATTTTTTTTTCGGTGATGGTTTTGGTTTTTTTTGCTTGTAAAAAAACAAATAATGCAACGCTTCCTGCGGGAACCAAGCAGATCAACGGAGATCTTCATTATGACAACGTTTTAGGGGGACTAGGGTTATACTATAAAACCGATTCCAATACGACGATGATTTTCAAGGATCAGTTTGCCAATGACAAAAACGATAGTCTTGAATTCTTAAAATATATTTATTCTGTAGGTGTAAATACCACCATGAAATATATCGATCTGGATAGTACAGGTTGTTTTGACGGAAACCCATCCCTTTGTGGGTTCCCGGTGGTTCAGATTGTCAGTTTTACTATCCGATAAGGCCGTTTCTTCACTGGCGACGATTGCGTTTACACAAGAGGTCAACAGCAAACCCTGCTTTCTGAATGTTTTGTGAAAGGAAAAATCATTAAATTTGTAGGTTCAGATACTGGGGGTGCCTGGTATTGACAGCGTAGATCTTTGAAAGTATAAGCATGTCGTGCGTTGGATGATTAGCACGTTAATCTGAATATTCAAATCTCAAATGGCAATACACAGTATGCCATGGCTGCCTAATCAGTGATTAAGTAGTCATTTGGGCCCTGCGGCAGGTTCGCCTGTTACCAAGCTGCACCGCCGACTAAAAATAAAAGAGGACGCCGTGCAGGAAGGCTGTGACCTGCACCCAAGACGATTCAGCTAAGAGAAGGATTGGTTTGTTGCCGTCCGGTTCTTCTCCGACAACCAATCGGTAAATAAACATGTAGAAAGCTTTTGAAGAATATGTTTGGACAGGAGTTCGATTCTCCTCACCTCCACGAATAAGTAAAACTCTAATGTTGCAAGGTGTAACAAGTAGTTGCTAAAGGACTGTAAATCAGTCCTTTTTCTATTTAAAGTGTAGCAACCAGTAGCAAGGTGATTACACCTTTATGTCACCAAACACCACTCAACAGTTATCAGGTGACACAGATGAGTCACGTTGGCAGAAGAAACGATTCAAACAAGCGAAAATCAAAATTTTATTCCTACCTCGTCGGGCTTTGGGTCATACCAAGTGACTACACCAATTTCCCCTAGATTTTTACTAAGACCAATTTATCTACTACACCTTCCAAGTTTTCCAATCACACCTACAGAATACCTTCAAATTTTTTCCCGGAAATTTTTTCCAATGAGAACACATATGTTTCGTGGTACATTAAACCACACGCAAGATTAACTGACACACCTACCCAAAACAAGTACTTAACCAATATTCTTAGGATGCCTCTGCTAAGCATTTTAGTATGGGTAGAATCGATTATCGTACCTTTGGTTGAGTCTTTACATTACCAAGAAATTATCGGGGCTTAAATCGCCTTAAAATAGGGTCGTATATATAGATTTATAAATTTAAAAATCATTAGCATGGCAACTACTGAGGAGGTATTCAAGAAAAATCTTAGAAGTCAAATACCTGGAATGAGGGAAAACTTCAGGTTTGGATATGATTCAAGTGATAAGTTCATTGTTTGGGTTATTGGATCATCAGTTCTTGGAATAGTTTTGTTAATGGCAAATTCCGATAAACTCCATTGTATTCTTTTATGGACATTACCTGCAGCTTTGATCAGTCTTTTATCTGCTATTGTCTTTGGACTTGTTTATAAGCTTTTGGCTATTCCACTTATGGCTAGGTGGATGAGATTTGAATATGAATATTTAGTTTTTACTACTCCAGAAGAGGATTTTGATACTGATGACCATGAAATCTCTGATACATTCTTAAAGAAGTACAAAGATTTTATGATGACAACTCTTGGATTCTCAGATAAGAAGTTTGAAAAGTACCTGAAAATGAAAAAGACAGTTTACCCTCTTGGATTTACAGCAAGCAAGTTTTTCTATTTATCAATCATTTTATTTGTTCTAGGTTTTGGATTCATAGTAATTGGATATCTGACTTGATATTTATTATTGTTCCATTGGTTTTTTCTTGCTACCTCCAGGCTAACCCTTGGAGGTTTTTTTGTTTTATGAGTATCCCATACCTAATTAGGATAATGACAGAAATTTCACTCCCCATATAGTTATAAGTAGAGGGCCAATAAATCCCTAGACTTATGTTATTATCAAAAGAAGAATACCTGACACTTCAGGAACGCAGAAGTGATTTCCATTCAGCAGCTACGCAACAACATACCAGGAGCTTTCAACCTGTTTATTTCTCTAAGGTCAGTGAGATTCATGAAAGATATTTTAACGAACGCATAGATGGTCATTGCGGTGCATGTGTTATCCAGGGATTCTCTAGGCTATGGGGTAAGATTGAAGAGTATGAAGCTGAAGAGAAAAGAGTAATTGATGAGCAGGCAAAGGTTTTAGAAGATGCCAGTAAGGACACAACCTACTATGGTAAGGGTAAGAAATCATCTTGGAATGTAAAGAAATGAGAAGTAAATCAAAAGCAACAGTGACCAAGGAATTACAGCTTAGAGCTAATACCCCAAATCTTACTAGAGGAGAATTGGTTATTGTTAAATCCAGGGAATACGAGGAAGGTAAGATTACCATCGAAGAGTTGGCTAAGGAATTCAAGCTGACTGGTGAAGAATTGGAGTTCTGTAAGCTATATACTTCACAAGGTATTCTAGGATTCCCTGATGAAGCATATATCGCAGCTTTTAAGGTTAAGATCGAAACAAATAAGGATCAAGTAGCAGTTAGAAAGAAAGCAAGTGCCCTGCTTAATAATCAGCCTGTAATTACAATGATCAATACTCTCCTATCCGCAGCAGGATGTAGTTATGAGAACGCCCTAAAGCAATTGTCATTCATGATGAATCAACATTTTGATATGAAAGTAAAATTTCTCAGTACTAAACTAAGAATTGAAATGGAGGGCAAGATGAAGAAACACCAAACCCTAGAAGTGAATGTGAATCATAATACACCAAGGTTAGAAGATATGACCCTTGAACAGAAAAGACAATTAAGAGAAATCCTAAATCCTGAGCAACCAAAAATAATTCCGATCCGTGCCAACAACCCAGAAGACATACAAGAAGAAAACTAACCTTGATATTGATTTAACGGCTATTCAAACCGAGAAGTTCAACAATGAATTGCGGGCGAGTATCTGTCAAGACAGTTTCGAAGACTTCTGTAAGGAGTTTTGGGAAACCTTTGAATCAAAGACACTAATCTGGAGTGACTATTTAAAACTGATTACTACAAATTTAGAAGTAGCTGGTAAGATACTTTCAAAAGGATTACCACCTGAAAAGCTCATTTTGATCAATTGTCCTCCTGGAATTGGTAAGTCAAACATCGGGATTTTATTTTCAGCCTGGTTGTGGACAATCAATCCAAGTTTAGAAATACTACACGCTTCCTCTACTCAAGACATTGCAAAGAAAAGAACAGGTAAAATAATCCTACTTGTGAATAGTGAGAAATATAAACTTTTCTTTCCCCAGGTAAAGCTCAGAGAAGGATCACAAGGCAAACTTGATTTTAAAACAACTGAAAACGGTGCTATCATTTCAGCGGGTAGAAGTACTTCGTTACTTGGAACCCACTTTGATGCCTTTTGGATAGATGACCCTATTGACTATACTGAAATCAATAGTGAAGTTGAAAGAGATTCCTGTAATAACTGGATAGACTGGTTAAGGACTTCAAGAGCAAATGACACAGCACTTACGGTTGTAATTTCTCAGAGACTTGCTACAAACGATTCTACAGCGTATTTGCTTGAAACGATACCCTTAGAGAATATTAATCATATCTGCTTGCCAGCGGAACTCAATTCCTCGGTTAGTCCCGCAACTTTCATCAGCCATTACCAAAGAAATGGAGGTTTGCTAGATCCTATTAGGCTTTCGTTAGACAAACTGGCTGAAAAACAGATAGGCGAAAAGGATAGAAACTATCAGGCTCAATATCTACAGATGCCGACCGATACAGTAAGCGAACAGATATCAGATTCTTGGTTTAATACGATGCATCAAACAGCATTTGAAGAAATGATAAAAGATAAACAGTGTGTATATGATACTTGGATCGATTCAGCACAAACTGAAACTAAGCGCAATGACCCAACTGTTATGCTTTCCATAGTTTTTTTTCAAGGCAAAGTGTACGTAACAAATATGTCAAGGAAATGGCTGGTAATAACCGATCTAATCGATCATATTAAATCTTGGACTGCGAGAAATCATCATTCAATCAGGTCGAAGATATGGATCGAACCTAAATCGAATGGTATTGATATCATAAACACTTTGAGCAGAACAACAAATTTGAAACTGGAATCGATTCCAAGCCCAAATAAAGAAAGTAAGGATGACAGATTCACATCTATTATCCCATCTCTTATGGATCGGAAAGTCGTTTTAATCGAAAGACCTGATGATTCATTCCATAAGACATTTCTAAATGAAATACTTGGCAGGTCAAGACACGATGATGTCAAGGATGTACTTGCTTACGCTTGTAGACACTATTTAAATAAAAAAACTAATTACGGAAAGTATGTTGTCAGATAACTATGTACAAATTGGAGAGTTGAAAATTATAAACTCATGGGAGGGTATTAACCTTAAAACTTACTA
>JABDAN010000095.1 GCA_013289175.1 Bacteroidota bacterium | reverse complement strand
ACGGTTGACCATTCTTTGGTCAACGCCAGAAATTGAAACAGGGAAGCGGCGACATTGGCCTGTGCCTGGGCTACCTTCCTGTGTTACGGGACCATGATGGTCATCTCTTACATATGGGGCCAGAAAGCTTATCCCGTACCCTATGCATGGAAAAAACTCTTGGCCTATATGGCAATCGTCGTGATCCTGTATTTTATTCATACAGCCATCACCAGCCTATGGAATAGCCGGGCTTTAAACTATACAGTCGCGACCCTATTTTTGTTTCTTTTCGCCTTATTTATTTACCGGATAGAAAAAAAAGAATTTGATAACCTGTTCCGCCGTCCAATAAAACCCCTGTGATGTGGTGGCGGAGCTTTTGAACTACCCTGGGGGGCATGGTTTTCGCAGAATTGGTCTAACTTGTCCGGTTAATCCATCGGCGTTTTTTTAAACACATCGATTTTTATACAGTATGGAATTGAATTTTAAGATTGCCATTATTGGGCTGGGTTATGTCGGCTTGCCCCTGGCGGTGGAATTCGCGAAAAAATATCCGGTTGTCGGATTTGATATCAACTCTGTCCGGGTAAAGGAATTGATGAAGGGTCGCGATCACACCTTGGAAATTGAACCGGAAGACCTGAAAAAGGTGTTGCTCCCCAAGCCAGGCGACCGAGGCTTGTTCTGCTCCGATGAGCCGGTAGACATGGCCGGATGCAATTGTTATATCGTAACCGTTCCCACACCCACGGATAAACACAACAATCCGGATCTTGCTCCGCTGTATAAAGCCAGTGAAACGGTGGGCAAATTATTAAAAAAAGGAGACCTGGTCATTTACGAATCCACGGTCTATCCCGGTGTTACCGAAGAAGAATGTGCATCCGTACTGGAAAAAGTCAGCGGGCTAAAATTTAATGTTGAATTCTTCTGCGGATATTCTCCTGAAAGAATCAATCCGGGTGATAAAATTCACACGGTCGCCAATATCTTAAAGATCACTTCCGGATCCACGCCCGAAACGGCAAAAAAAGTGGATGACCTCTATAAATCGATCATAGTGGCCGGTACGCACCTGGCATCTTCCATCAAAGTAGCGGAGGCAGCAAAGGTGATCGAGAATTCCCAGCGCGATATCAACATTGCCTTTGTCAATGAACTGGCAAAAATATTCAACCTGCTCGGCATTGACACCAATGCCGTTCTGGAAGCGGCGGGAACAAAATGGAATTTCCTGAAATTCAAACCGGGGCTTGTGGGTGGTCATTGCATCGGCGTGGATCCTTACTACCTGGCGCAAAAGGCTCAGGAGGCTGGTTATCATCCGGAAATCATTCTTGCCGGAAGAAGACTCAATGATGGGATGGGTGCATATGTGGCCAGCGAAACGATCAAACTGATGATCAAAAAAGAGATCCCTGTAAAAAACGCGCGCATTCTCATTCTGGGATTTACTTTCAAAGAAAACTGCAACGACGTGCGCAATACGCGTGTCATCGACATCATCAATGAATTAAAAACCTACCAAGCCAAAGTCAGTATCTGTGATCCCTGGGCCGACCCAGCGATTGTGCATCGTGAATACGGCATTGAGACCCATCAAGCCATTACTCCGGTTGCAGAAAAATTTGATGCCCTGATTCTGGCGGTGGCCCACGATGAATTCAGCCGGCTGAAAATCCGGGACCTGGTCCATGAACGATCGGTGATCTATGATGTGAAGGGCGTACTGGCAGAAGATTCCAGGGATGCACGCTTATAACCATGTATCAAAAGGCTTACCATACAGAAGATCTGGGAAATTATTCATTCCTCATAACCGGCGGAGCGGGATTCATCGGATCAAATCTCGCTGAATATCTTTTAAATTTCCGGGCAGCCAAAGTGCGGGTACTCGATAACCTCAGCACGGGACACCGGCAAAATATGCAACCGTTTTTTTCCAATCCGGCCTTTGAATTTATCCAAGGAGATATTCGAGATCCAGATACCTGTAAAAAAAGTACTCAGGGAATCGACATCGTTTTTCATCAGGCTGCCCTGGGTTCCGTTCCCCGTTCCATCTTAGATCCCATTACCACCAACGATGTCAACATTGCTGGTTTTGTAAATATGCTGGTAGCAGCAAAAGATACGGGTGTGAAAAGAGTGGTATATGCGGCTTCTTCCTCTACCTATGGCGACAGCAAGGATCTTCCCAAAGTAGAAGATCAAATCGGACTTCCCTTGTCGCCTTACGCAGTTACCAAATATGTAAACGAATTGTATGCGGGCGTTTTTTCGCGAACCTATCATATGGAATTGATCGGTCTTCGGTATTTTAATGTATTCGGCCCAAGACAGGATCCCAAGGGAGCTTACGCAGCCGTTATTCCAAAATTTATTCATCAGTTTTTGAATCACCAGTCTCCGCTCATTCACGGCGATGGAAATCACTCCCGCGATTTTACATTTATTGAAAATGTTATCCAGGCAAATCTGCTGGCTGCCTTGGTGAAAAACGCAGAGGCGCTCAACACGGTATACAATATTGCCTATGGAGAACAAACCAACCTGAATCAGCTGGCAGAAAACCTGCAACAAACGCTGGGTGTGCAGGACCCATCGGTTCTGAAGGTCGAAATCCTGCACGGACCCAACCGGGAAGGAGATATCCCTCATTCCCTGGCATCGATAGAAAAAGCCAGAAAAAATCTGGGATATAAGCCTGCTTACAATTTTCAGGAGGGACTGAAAATTGCGGTAAAATGGTATCTGGAAAACAAACACAACACGCAACTGCCCAACCCCTGATCACCGTACTAGCTTAGAAAGTTGACTCGGATATGATTTATCAACGGACAAAAAGTCCCCGGCCTCCATCCATCGATTTAGAAGACCACACCGCATTTTACTACGTCTCGCCCGAGCCCTTGGAAATTGGGGCCAACCGAATGATCAAAAGGGCCTTTGATATCATATTCAGTGTGATCATCATCGTTGGAATCCTCTCCTGGCTCATACCCCTGCTGGCTATCGGGATCAAACTCAGTTCCCGTGGACCGATTTTTTTTAAACAACTTCGCTCCGGAAGGAACAACCAACCATTTACTTGTTGGAAACTTCGGACACTCACCGAAAATAAAGACGCGCACACCAAAGATGTGACCGAGGACGACCAGCGGACTACCCGGCTGGGGCGGCTGCTGAGAAAGTCCAACCTAGATGAACTTCCCCAATTTATAAATGTATTGTTGGCTGATATGTCCGTTGTCGGTCCCCGCCCGCACATGCTGGCCCATACGCGGATGTATTCGGAAATAAGGGGAGATTATATGATGCGGCATCACATCAAGCCGGGTATTACAGGATGGGCCCAGGTAATGGGTTATAGAGGACAGGTCAAGAATGAAATCCAGCTTCGCAAGCGCGTGGACCACGATCTTTGGTATAAAAAAAACTGGACACTTTTATTGGATTTGAAAATCGTATGGCGAACCGTGTTGACCACTTTACGGGGCGACAAAAACGCCTACTGAAGCGATTGTAAAAAAGGATTGAATTCTTTCTCGTAACCAATCGTAGTGGGTTCTCCATGACCGGGATAGACGATCACATCATCGGGTAAGGTCAAAATTTTTGTTTGTATGCTCTCCAGCAATAGTTCCTGATCACCACCCGGCAGATCCGTTCTTCCGATACCCAGCCGAAACAAGACATCTCCGCCAATCACAAATCCCTGCGGGCGATTGTAAAAAACAACATGGCCCACGGAGTGACCAGGCGTAAACAATACGTCCAGCTGGTCATCGCCCATGATGATTTTATCTCCGTCCCTTAGGAAAATAATATTGCCGGAATAATTCTCAAAAGGCATACTCCAGCGCAAGCCCGATTCGGGTGCAAAATGGAAGGTCCACTCCTCTTTTTCTCCCATCTGCAACTCCAGATCGTATTGGGTTGCAGCCCATTTATTGCCAAAAACATGATCCAGATGACAATGGGTATTTAACAAAATATTGGGATGCAAATGTGCTCCTTTCAGCCAGGATGACAAGGCCTGTTTTTCCTCGGGGAAATAACAACCCGGATCGATCAGGGCGCAGGCATCTTTTCCGTTGTAAACTACGTATGTATTTTCCTGGATGGGGTTGAATACAAATCTTTTTACCGTCAGCATATAGTCCTTTTCATTGCAAAATCTATTTCATCGGTTTTAGGGATTGTCTTAACTTGAACCGCTATTATCTTTAATTCCAAATAAGGTATGCAAGTTCCGCATAAGTCGAAGTTGAAAGAATTTTTTTTAATAACGTGCGCCCTGTTTTTTTTTCTCTTTCCGGCCTCCGCCCAGATAGGTACCACCCCATTCGGTAAGAACCGGCTCCAGTTCAAACACATGAAGTGGAAATATTACCAGACTCCCAATTTCAATACATATTTTAATCAAAACGGGGACCCGCTGGCTAAATACGTGTTGCAGGTTGCCGAAAAAGAACTGCCCGGTATTGAACAGCAGGTGGAATACGGCATGCAAAGAAGGGCCAATATCGTGATGTACAACAGTTACAATGAAATGGAACAATCCAATATTGGATTGGAGAGTGACTGGCAGTCAACCGGAGGAACCACCCAGCTGGTGAACAACAAAATGATTGTTTACTACACCGACGACCACAACAAACTTCGCATACAGATCCGTCAGGGGATTACAAGGGTACTGCTTCAGAATATATTATTCGGCGATGACCTGGGAGAAATGGCAGCAAACCAAACCCTGTTGGATTTGCCACAATGGCTGACGGACGGGTATGTGGATTATGTAGCCCAAAGCTGGAATACTGAATTGGATGACCAGTTAAAATCAGCCATCCTCGGTGGCCGTTATACCAATTTTTATAGCCTGGCCTTCGAAAAGCCAGAGCTGGCCGGACACGCCTTCTGGCACTATTTCGCCAACCGATATAAAAAAGAAAATGTAACTTATTTTCTTTATCTCTCCCGGGTTTATCGCAACACCAATACGGCTGCCTTGCGCATCTGCAAAAAGAAATTTAAAGACGTATTGCAAGACTTCATGACAGAAGAAGAGGATCTCTATGAAAAAGATATTCGCGGAAGAAGAAATTTTCCCAAAGGATTGATTTCTGTGGTGGAAGAAGTGAGTGACAATTCCAATTTCTTCAATTTTTCTCCCAACCCCTCGCCCAAAAGCCAGACTTATGCCGTAGTAGAATTCGACCGCGGCGCGTACTGTGTGGTGCTGCATGAAAATTTTGTAAACCGCAAAGTATTGTTCAAGAGTGGGGTGAAGACCAACGACAAACAATTGCAACCACATTATCCCCTGATCGCCTGGGATCCAAAAGGGACGCGGCTTGCCGTGATGTATTATAAGGAAGGAAAAATCCACCTCTTTGTCTATGATATGGTATCCAAGTACAAAAGAACGGTGACCGACCTGGATATGTTTGATCAGGTCCAGGATATGAAATACATGCTGGACAACAATACCCTGATCATGAGCGCAGTGAAGAACGGCCAGTCCGACATATTTAAGTATGATCTCGGCACCGGCCAGGTTGACCAGATCACCAACGATATTTATGACGATGTGGATGCATCCTTCGTCACCTTTCCCAATAAGACGGGCATCATCTATTCGTCCAATCGGCCTTCTGCCACAGCGCCCACCGGAGATACGGTTCTGCCTTCCAACAACCGGTATAATATTTTTCTGGTAGACAACTGGAACCGCAGTGAATTCAAGCAGATTTCCATGCTCACCCATATGAAGTATGGCAATGCCCACTATCCGGCCCAGTACAATGCCTCTCATTTTACTTTTATCTCCGACGAGAACGGGATTGCCAACCGGTATGCTGGATTCTTCTCCACTCAACGGGCGGGTATCGACACCGTCTACCGGATCGGAGATGATATCCTGCACAATCCGGATCAAAAAGAATTGGACTCCACCTTGCGGGCCAATAAAGAGACCGAGCCGGATTCCATCTATACTTTTTCCATCACCAAGGATTCTGCCTATGTGTTCGCTCTTACCAACTATCAGAGCAGCCTAAGCGAAACCAAGATCGCCGGAGAGACCGGGCTGGTCAGTGAAGTCAGACAGGAAGGGGATCTGAAATTTCTTTACAAACTTAAAGTAGACGAATCGGCCCTGAAAAAAAGAAATGTCAATCCTCGAAATACCGAATTCCGGAAAGAAACCATTACGGCCGGTCAGCTAGCCAGTGGACAGGCGATCCAATATCAGACGAAGAAAAAAGCAGATACGGTAAAGGTTCAAACCGATATTTTCGAAAGTGAATTTGATAAGGAAAAACTCGATACGGTTCTCAATCAGAAATTGGTTCTTCAACCCGCCAGAACGGTTGAACCGGAGGAGTCGGTACTCAAAGACGCCAAACTTTTTGACTACAGCCTGAAATTTTCGGCTCAGAGTTTTACTGCAGGATTTAACAACGATGTATTGGCAACAATCTACCAGCCGTTTACGGGCTCACTGCCGATTATGCTGGGGGGCAATGAACCATTCAATGCCATGTTCAAAGCGGCTGTCTTTGACCTCTTTGAAGACGTTCGTTTTACCGGAGCGCTTCGCTTGCCCCTGTTCGGGGGCAGCTCGGCCACCGGTGTGTCGGTGGGCAGTGGTGGAACCGATATTGCCACCTTCGTTCCTGCCGGCGGAAACCTCTTTGATGGGGGTGGACAGTGGTATGCGCGGTTCGATTATCTCAAATGGCGGACGGATATTTCCCTGATTTACTACCGGGAAACCGATGTAGGTACCTATCCGCTGCAGGATACCGCGCTGCATGCCTATGAGTATGTGGATTCAAAATTATATACCAACCTGTTTCAGGCAGTCATAAAATATCCCTTCGACAAAGTCAGAAGCCTTCATTACAGCATTGGCGTGAGGACCGATAAGATCGGACTGAGACCCAGCGGCACCAGCGCCTACAGTCCCGGTGATCCTTTTGATTCCCTGGCCCTGGCCACACCCTATGCCGACCCACAGACCTTTTTACTGAACCATATTGAATACGTTTTTGACAATACGATCATCAAGACCCTCAACATCATGAATGGTCTGCGCTATAAGTTCTACCTGGATTTCAACTACCAGATCAATACCCCCAAGGCCTCGATTGACAATCCGACGACTCTAGAAGGCAGAAAGATGCTCAATTTTGGATTTGATGCCAGGAACTATTATCCCCTTTACCGGAATTTGATCTGGGCCCTCCGGGTGGCGGGAGACTTCAGTTGGGGCAATCAGAAAATGATCTATTATTTGGGAGGTCAGGACGGATGGATGTTTCCCAAAGCAAACCAACTGCCCCTGCCTGACTATAGCCAGAACTATGCCTATCAGACCTTGGCCGTTAACCTACGGGGGTATAGCCAGAATGTCGCCAATGGAAACAATAACATCGTAATCAACAGCGAAATTCGGTTACCGGTCTTTACTACCCTGATGAACAAACCCATCAACAATGCTTTTGTCCGTAATTTTCAGCTGATTCAGTTTATTGATCTGGGCACGGCCTGGGCGGGTGCCTTGAGTAATATCGAGCGGCCGCAAAGTCACTATTCCAACGGGGATCCCAGTATTCCAGTGGACGTGACCTTGAAAGCGGGTGGTATCGGACCCTTTGCCGGAGGATATGGATTTGGAGCCAGAAGCACTTTACTGGGTTATTTTCTGCGACTGGACGTCGGATGGCCGATGAATGCTTTTTTCGGCCCCAATCCGACCTGGTATTTTGCGATGGGGGTTGATTTTTAATCCCCTGGGG
>JABDAN010000094.1 GCA_013289175.1 Bacteroidota bacterium | reverse complement strand
ACGGAACCTTCGACAGCATCACCAAGAAAGAACGCCTTACCCTGGCCCGCGACAAGGATAAAATGGAAAAAGTACTCGGCGGTATCGCCCAGCTGGGACGGGTACCTGCGGCGCTTTTCCTGATCGATATTGGTCATGAGCACATCGCGCTGGCAGAAGCCAAAAAATTGGGCATCACCACGTTTGGAATGGTGGATACCAATTCCGATCCGAACAAAGTCGATTTCGCCATTCCTTCCAATGACGATGCAACCAAATCCATCGCCATTATTGTAAACTATATCGCTGCGGCAATTGCCGAAGGCCTGGCCGAAAGACAGGCTGCCAAAGATGATGAAGTGGAAGAAGTGACCAGCGATGAGAATGAAAAGAAAGCCGCCCGCATCCAGGCAGAAGCCGAAAGCGAAGCCGCGCGCGGAAGGGGCGGTGACAAGACAGCCAGAACACCAGGTGCACCTAAGCGCCGGGTTCCCAACAGCGGTCGTCGCACGGGTGCCCGGTAGGGTTTCCGGTTTTCAGGCCGAACAAATGATAAGGATTGGATAACCTCCATCAAATAAAATTACATGTCAACAACTACTACAATTACTGCAGCAGAAATAAACAAACTCCGCCAGACAACTGGCGCGGGAATGATGGACTGTCGCAAGGCCCTGGTGGAAAGCGACGGGGATTTTGAAAAAGCCATTGACTACCTCAGAAAAAAAGGCCAGAAGGTGGCTGCCCTGCGCAGTGACCGCGAAGCCAAAGAAGGAGTGATCATTGCAAAAACAACCTCCGACCACAAAACCGGTTTGATCATTACCCTGGCCTGTGAAACGGATTTCGTTTCCAAGAATGCGGAATTCGTCGCCGTTGCCCAGCACATTATGGATGTAGCCATCCGCAATAATGTAAAGAATCTGGAGGAATTGAAGGCATCCAAAATGGAAAATGTTACAGTCTCTGATAAAATCGATGATCAGGTGGCTAAGATTGGTGAAAAAATTCAACTCACCCGTTTTGAAAGAATCGATGCGGAAGCAGTGGCTTCCTATATTCACGGAGCCTACCGCATGGGCGTGCTCGTCGGACTGAATAAAAATTCTGCCGCAGCCCTGGAAGCAGGCCGGGAAGTTGCCATGCAAATTGCAGCCATGAATCCCGTGGCCGTCGATCCCGATTCAGTAAGTCCGGAAATGGTGGAAAGAGAAAAAGCCATCGTGACCGACCAGATCCGCAACGACCCGAAGATGGCTGGTAAACCCGATGAGATGATCGAGAAGATCGCCGTGGGTAAGCTGAATGCCTTCTTTAAAGAAAATACACTGACAGCCCAGCCATTTGTGAAGGATGCTTCCAAAACGGTGGGCGATCACTTAAAGTCCGTTGATCCGGCACTGAAAGTGACCATGTTCAAAAGAGTACAATTAGGTTAAAAGAAAATACCGCCTTTAGGGCGGTATTTTTTTGCCCGGGAAGACCGCATTCCTGAATTCCCGAATTTTCCTTTTTCTTTGCAATATTCAAACTTCCGTATGCTCCCAAAATACACCCGCGTGTTGCTCAAATTATCCGGTGAGGCCCTGATGGGGGATAAGAGTTTTGGTTTTGACAATGCGGTGATCGCCCAATATGCCCAAGATATCCAAAGCATTGTTGACCTGGGCGTACAGGTTGCCATCGTGATCGGGGGCGGTAATATTTACCGGGGTATGAATGAAAAGGAAACCGGTATTGAAAGAGCGCACGGAGACTATATGGGCATGCTGGCAACCGTGATCAACGGAATGGCCATGCAGGCCGGCCTGGAAAAAATCGGGGTGTTTACGCGCCTACAATCGGCCATTAAGATGGAGCAGATTGCTGAACCCTATATCCGGCGGCGCGCCATGCGACACCTGGAAAAAGGAAGGGTGGTTATTTTCGGAGCCGGAACCGGCAACCCCTATTTTACAACCGATACGGCCGGCTCCCTGCGGGCGATCGAAATAACAGCCGATGTTATTCTGAAGGGAACCCGGGTAGACGGCATCTATACGGCGGACCCCGAAAAGGACAAAACGGCCAAAAAATTCAATACCATTACCTACCAGGAATGTATCGCGGGCAACCTCAAAGTCATGGACATGACCGCCTTTACCCTCTGCATGGAAAACAACCTGCCCATCATCGTTTTCGACATGAATAAACCCGGCAACCTGAAAAAAGTGGTGACCGGTGACCAGGTAGGAACCCTGGTGTCGGCCTGAGTCTGCGTATTTATACTTTAAATTCAAGCCCAGCTTGTATTTATGCAGGGATATCCCTATTTTGTAATGCTAAAAAACCCCATTTTTACGATTTTTCTTCGAAAAGTCCGGTATCCCATTAATCGCCGCCCAGGTCCACGGGAAAACCTCTTGTTTGAGTACCGAACTATATGAAGACATTGCCCCTGATACTTGGATACATACTAACCGTCAGACTACCTGAAATCATCATATTTCTCCTGGGAGCCCTGAGTCTGGGGTTCACCATCCATTATTTCTGGTCCTCCCGCCACACCATCCGCATTCAAAAGCCAGCTCCTGATGAAGGAATCCAGGAAAATGATAACTGGAAACTGAAGTATTACAATGACATGGAGATCCAGGAAAAGACGCTGCAGCAGTTGCGCGACCGGCTCTCGGAATCAGAAGAAAACGAAAAAATATACCACCTCGAGACCCAAGAACTGCGAGAAGAACTGGCACTTCTTGAAGATAAATATACCCGGACTGCTGCGCAGGTAAAACCCGTAACAGTTACCGATGATTATTTGCAGCAGCTCAAGCTGGCCCAGGACAATCTTTTTCAGTACAACCAGCACATCAATAAGCTGCTTCAGCAGATACAGGTGCTCAAGGAATCCGAAAAAAAATACCAGGATCTCCAACAACAACACAATGTTTTAAACGATCAGTTGTCCAGTCTCTACAGTCAGCTGGCGGAAAAAGACCATGAGATAAACCGGATCATGCAGGAACAACGGCTGATGCTGGAAATGAATGAGCGGATGGACAAAGCCTATGCAGATTTCACGCAAATGCAGGAGAAACTGCGCAAACTCGAACACTATCTGGAACAACCCCATACCAAAAGAATTGAATACGATCAGCTGCAGGAATCCTATTTCAAAATCAGCCGTGAATACGATGAAGTCAAAGGAAAACAGATCTCACTTTTTGAGGAGAACCAGCGACTCAGCCGGATCCTGGCCGATACGGAAGACAAATTGAAAGAAGCCAATTTCCAGCGCCAGCAGTACCAGAAAAAAATGCTGTTCCTCGAAGAACTCAACCGCGACATGCAGGACGCCACCGAACAGCATAAAAAGATGGAAAGCCAGCTGCGCCGCATCAGTGAGATGGAAGCCATATTGTCCCGCTCCTTTCCCAAAACAGACCCTTCGTCGCCCAAGCCCATCATTTAGTGTACGCCGGGCCGCCCCCCGTTTTTGGATCCACGTTTCGTAATTTAGTGTTATGACCGCCGCCGAATTAAGAAAGGAATACAGCCAGCGAAGCCTACATGAAAATGAAATGGCCCCCCGTGCTATGGACCAGTTTGAACGCTGGTGGCTGGAAGCGCTGCAAAGCGAGCTGGAGGAAGCCAATGCCATGACCCTGGCTACTGCATCAGCCGACGGACTGCCTTCGGCCCGCATCGTCTTACTCAAGGGTTATCATCCGAAAGGTTTTTTGTTCTATACCAACTACAACAGTTTTAAAGGCCGTCAACTTCAGGAAAATCCGAGAGCCTGTCTGGTTTTTTTCTGGAAGGCGCTGGAAAGGCAGATTCGTATAACCGGGGTCGTTGAAAAAATCAGCCAGCGGGAAAGTGATGCATATTTTAGCTCCAGACCCGTGGGCAGCCGGATCGGCGCCTGGGCATCCCCACAGAGTGAAGTAATCCAAAGCGGTCCCTGGTTACTGGAACAAGCCGGTCAGATAGAGAAAAAATTCGCGGGAGGGGAGATTCCCCGACCACCACACTGGGGTGGATACCTGGTAAGGCCTGTTACCATCGAGTTCTGGCAGGGAAGACCCAACCGCCTCCACGACCGGCTGCTTTATTCATTACAGGAGAATGGGGAATGGTCTATAGAGAGACTGGCACCCTGACCCCACAAGGGTTGAAGTTCACTTTCAAGACCGGGGAATGGGCAGTATGGGGTTGAAGTATTTTTCTTTGATCCTTTTTCGACCCGCCTATATTATGCTGGCTTTTTTGGTACAACCACCTTTTTTTCATTGCGTGGCCGGCTCTTGCCAAAAGATCCTTTGAATATTTTGCCTTTTTTAGACTTTTTATCTCCTTTGCCCATGATATATTTTTTTAGAATGCAAATATCCGGAAATTAAAAAGCTCCGGCTAATTAATCCTTTAACCAACCGGAGCGTTCAATACATTGATAAAAGCAGCAATTATACTTTGGCTGACAGTTCTTTGCCTGCTTTAAACTTGGCTACCTTTTTTGCTTTGATCTTGATGACCGCCCCTGTTTGGGGATTGCGACCATTGCGGGCAGCTCTCTTGGATACGGAGAAAGTACCAAATCCGACCAGGGTGACTTTTCCTCCACCTTTCAATGTTTTAGCAACCGCTTCCACAAAAGAATCAAGTGTATCGTTGGCCTGTGTTTTTGTGATGCCCGCATCTTCGGAAATTTTAGAAATCAGTTCTGCTTTGTTCATAGTGTGATTTTTGTACCGGCAAATATAGCAGGTTTTTATTCCCATCAAAATTTTTTCAAGGGGGAGGCTTGAGCTGATATAATTCAGTACCGGTAAGGGTTTCAGGCGGTTGACAGCCACTCAGGACTCATGGTTAATTGTAAATAGTATCAGGAAAGCATTGATGGTAAAGGTTTTCAGGATGACTGGCTAAAACCCCGCTGGTAAAGGGTTTCAAAGGGCTCTACCCTATTTTTTTTAAAGGGCCGTTTTATATTCTTTTCCACAAGTATTTCACAAGCGGCTTGTCGAAGGATTTACCTTGTTCCCAATAAATATCGACTTGCTCCCTTTCTAGGAGCAGTGGAGTCATTCGTTTTTCTTCAGCTCCAAAAACACCGGACAATGATCACTGTGTTTGATATCGGAATAAATTTCGGAGTTTTTTATTCTGTCCGCGAGATTGCTGGTCAGGTTGATGTAGTCGATCCGCCAGCCCTTGTTGTTGAGTCTCACCGATGGGAAACGCTGACTCCACCAACTATACCGATGCGGTTCGGGGTGTAGTGTCCGGAAGCTGTCGGTCCATCCGCTTTGGATGAATTTATCCATCCATGCTCTTTCTTGCGGAAGAAAACCGGATGAATTTTTATTTCCTTTCGGGTCGTGGATATCAATTTCTTTGTGGGCAATATTGTAGTCCCCGCACAAGATGATGCGCGGATATTTTTTCTTTAACTTCTCCAGGTAAATAAAAAATTCATCCAGCCACTGGTATTTATAAGTTTGGCGGATTTCACCGGAAGTCCCGGAAGGAAAATATGCATTGATCAACCGGATGTCGCCAAAGTCAAGCTGGATAACCCTTCCCTCGTCGTCGCTTACGGAATGACCTGTTCCATAAATAACCTGGTCTGGTTTTATTTTAGTAAATACAGCCACCCCGCTGTATCCTTTTTTTTGCGCACTGTACCAGAAGTCATGATATCCCAGTGAAGTGATTTGTTCGTGGGCCACATTGTCTTTGTCTGCCTTGGTTTCCTGAATGCAGATAATATCGGCGGGATTGGTCTTTAACCAATCCACCCATCCTTTTTTCATGGCAGCACGAATGCCGTTTACGTTATAGCTGATAATACGCAGGGCAGACATATAGGTTTGCTTATATTCGGTATGCAATTTAGTCTTGTTTTAAAGAATCTCCATTACATGTCTGATCATTCGCCGGTTATCAACAAAAAAGAAACAACAGGGGAAATACCCCCCGTAAAACCCAAACGACCGCTCTACCTGGAGGGTCCGCAGAGCCGGAGTTTTGAACTCCGTTTTGCCTGGAAAGTATTTTGTCAGATACTGGCCGGAAACCGCGCCCTTTACTTTGCCGGACCCTGCATCACTGTTTTCGGATCTGCCCGTTTCCAGGAGAATCACCCCTATTATGAAGCTGCCCGAGAATTCGGGAAACGCATTGCAGCCATGGATTTTACGGTGATGACCGGTGGCGGCCCGGGTATCATGGAAGCAGCCAACCGGGGGTCCTTTGAACACGGAGGCCGCTCCGTGGGATGCAATATTCGTCTTCCCACTGAACAGCAACCCAATCCCTATATGCAAAAATGGGTGACGTTTGACTATTTTTTTCTGCGCAAGGCCATGCTCTTGAAATATTCCTATGCTTTTATTGTGATGCCAGGGGGATTTGGAACCATGGACGAACTCTTCAATACCCTCACCCTGATTCAGACAAAATCAATCACCCAGTTCCCCGTCGTGTTGTATGGCAAAGCTTATTACCGGCCACTGATGGAGATGATTGAAAAAATGGTGAAGGAGGAAACCATTTATACCAGTGATCTGGAACTGCTGCTGGTAACAGACGATATCGATGAAGCCATGAATCACATCAGCAATTATATTTCTGGCAATTACGAACTCCTCAAAAAGCGCAAAAGATTTTGGTGGCTCTTTGAAAAAGGATGGAAGACGAAAACGGATTGACGGGGTGCCTTCACCGGCGTTAGCAAGAACACCTGCCATTTTCCCAACGGACTGGATGAATCTTCCTATCCTGTTTTCTTTTAAGGAGTTGTTTTACCGATGGGAAAACTAAGGCCCAGGTTCAAGATCATTTCATAACATCCGAAAGATTGCCGCGCCGTTCCTGCGTAGATCTGCAATCCGGAATAATGGGCATAATCCAGCTTGTTTCCGTATTCCAGATAGACATAGTGGAAGAAGGTAGCTTTCAGATCGCCTTCTACACCCACATTCCATCCGCCAAACTGAAAATGCGGATCGTTTTCCGGCTGGTCAAAAAATTTATTCTGAACGTGCGGGATGACGGGACCAACACCAAATTTTCCCAGTCCATCCAGGCGGATGGTCTGTTTTTTATTGGACCAGATGGACCAGCGTTTTACAATATTAAAAAGTAAAAAATTGGCGCCGTTGTTTAGATAATAATAGGAGCTGCTGGTTGAACCGGCCACGCTATCGGCGAAGAGAACTTTTCCATCCACGGGTTTACCGTTGATCTGGCCTTTGACCTGTACCATCTGGTTATCCCCGAAAATAAATTTTGTGTGGTCGAAATTTATTTCGACACCCAGCCCTTTTTCTTCGTTGAAAATATAACCGACCCGGTAATTGTACTGGGGAATGCTGATGGGCTGAGAGAAAATCCCGTTGTTCCAATGAATATGAATTTCCCAAAGCCGGCTGGCTGATGCCAATCGTGCTGTGCGTATACCATTCGGTATTGTAACCCCAGGAAAAATATATTTCGTGTTTCCTGGATTTTTTTTTCGACGTGGGAACCGTTGTACCACTCGCTGGTGGAACTGTTGTCTGAGCCAGACAAAACAATGGGAATAACACCCCGACACACAGACCGATCTTTCGCATAAGTTTTTGGTTGACGATATTGAAATAAGGAGGGATCATTTTTTCAGATCGCAAATTTACGATCATTCTTGTAATTGAACCGTTAAGATCAGGCTTCATAATCCAGGACGGGCCGGAGCCATCGCTCCATTTCTGAGATGTCCATATTTTTTCGCGTGGCATAGTCTTCCACCTGATCCTTGCTGATTTTGCCAATACCAAAATATTTGCTTTCGGGATGG
>JABDAN010000093.1 GCA_013289175.1 Bacteroidota bacterium | reverse complement strand
TTGTCAAAAATGTCTTACCCGGATGAAATTTACCACACGATTACTGAAGTCCAAAACGGAAGAAAATATATATGTAAGGAAATGAGAGAAGAACATTGGGTTGACGTTCCTGTAGAACGAATTTCATCTCCTTCCATTCTCAGAGAAAAGATTATGACTATGAACAAGCCCAGACTCCAGGAGTATTCTGTAGTCTGAAAAACGGAATGCCGGTATTTTCATACGGGCAATCAGACCCAGAGGAGGGGACCTCTACTCCCTCCTCACTTTTTTTTAAAAGAACTTCGGGCAAAAATTACCCACATTTAGCAAATTTCTATAACGGGGCGAACATATAGAAACAGGTACGGGTCGACTTCTTACACCATTGAATTGGAAAGTCTGAATAATAGGGTATTGGCCAGTTCAACAGGTGGTGAGTTATGCTTGGGAGTTGGGTCTTGGCTCCTTTCCTTCCGAGATAGGAACAATGTAGGCGCATCTGGAATGGATAAATTGATTACCGAGTTTATTGACTATTGCCATTCCAATGGCCTGTTTCCCATCAGGCATTGATTGCAGATTTAACCAGGTACTTTTTTTCACTTGTGCCAAAAAGAGGACTACACTGAAAACTAGACATGGATTACGGTTTCCTTCATAACGTGAATGAGAGAAGCAGCATTTTTTACCCGGATCTTTTTTAAGATGTTGTGCCGGTGGGATTCGACTGTTTTTAGAGAGATGGCCATTTTTTTGCAAATTTCTTTGGACGAAAGCCCCGCCGTTATCCAATGAACTACTTCAATTTCCCTGCTGGTAAGGGATTGAACGGCTGAAAATTTCTTGGTGTTTTGCTCGGACTTTAAAATCATTCCCTTCATTTCCTCACAGAGGAAGGAATTTCCCAAGGATACGGTAAGAATAGCATCCATCATTTCCTCAATAGATGAGTTTTTTGTCACATATCCCAATGCACCCAGCTGAAACATTGATTTTACATAGGCGGGTTGATTGCTCATCGTCACGGCGATAATACCTGTGTTTGGGGCAAAAGCCCGAATCTTGCGGGTAGCTTCGATTCCATTGAAGGGTGGCATGTTGATGTCCAGGAGCAGGATATTGGGTTTAAGTTTTCGGGTCATGGAGACCGCATCTGAACTGTTGTTGCAGGTTCCTATAACTTCGAATCGCTTGTCTTTATTGAGAATCAATACCCAGGTATCTCGAATAAGCTGATGATCATCTGCTATCAAAATGCTAATCATCCTAGAGAGGTTTTAAGAAAGTTACAAAATAATTGGTTGTTGCCCTTCTAAATCAAGGCACTTGGTTGATGAATTTTCTAAGTTAACAATCCTTCGACAATAATGATGGAACGGCCCGACGCTCTAAGTGTTTATCTCTAAGTGTTTCTATTTATACTGGCCAGAATCTTTGAAAAATCGCAAAGGAATGCCCGCTATTGTGGAAAAAAGGCTGATTTTTTGAAAAAGGGAACGGTCTTTAGAATTTTCCCTGACCAATCCGCCTGAAACGTCCTTAGACTAGATATACTTTTACTCAAAGGTTGCTTCAAATCCGGGAATGGGGGGTTCATCTGGGTGCCGGCCGGGCGGGGCATTAATTTTGTAATGGGCATTTGGATGGATGGGATCCCCATTGAATTTCAATGTGCTCAAATAGTTTTTATGGCAAAAGAAATCAAATACTCCGATAAATCTAAAGGTCAGACCGAGTTGATTGTTTTTTTTGATGACATCAAAGAAATCTTGAGGCCATTTGCCCAAGGAAACTATCAGGTCAGCGCAGACAAGCCTGGTTACTTTGAGATTTATTATAAGAAGGAAGTAGAAATTCTGGGGAAAAAATATCGGGAACTCTGCCTTGTCAGTTTGCTCATTCAGAAAGGATATATTGGTTTTTACTTTTTCCCGATTTATATTGACCCCGGACTAAAGGATAGATTGCCCCCGTCATTGCTATCCTGTTTAAAAGGCAAAACCTGCTTTCATTTTAAAAAGAGAAATCCACTGTTGCTGATGCAAATTGAACAGGCTCTCCAATTGGGAGTCGATTTTTATGGTTCGAAAGGCTGGAACTGAACAGATAGTAGCTGACTTGCTTACTTAAAAAAAGTCTCCGAAGATGATACGAGCGTCAGCAATTCCAGAGCTGGAGGCGATTCCAGATTACTGGCTAACAGTTCATCGGAGAACTTTTTAAAAGATTTTAGTTCCGTTAGGGTGTTGTGGGCCTCTTCGTTTTCGAATTGGTCAAAGTGCATAAATGTTTTCCCGTCAGCCATCAGATAGGTACTGTATTGAATGCCCGGATGATTCAGTTGTCTTACTTCATCAGCCACTTTTCTGATATTCTCTTGGTTCTTGCTGGCGTATTCCGAGGTTGTTCTATAAATTACACGAACAATTTTCATGAGGTTATTTTGTAGTTATCTTGCAAATATAATTAAGCCAAATATTAAATGGGCGAATATAGCGGTCGATCGGTTTATCATCCGGGTAACCCATTTGGTCATTTGATATTTTCCCTAAAAAGGGACCTGCTCTGTCCGAATGGGACCTGAACGGACTCAGCCACCGGCTACTCCACCTCCTTTACTTTTTCCATCAATCTTTGAATAAAACCTTTTTCGGCAGGTGAATTGGTCAGTTTGAGGGTTGCTGTAAAATATTTTCTTGCCAAAGCATACCGGCCCTCCTTAAAATAAATTTTCCCAAGGCTTGCCTGGAGGAGATAATATTGATTAAAAAATGTTTCCTTTTCTAGCCTATGTAGCATGGCAAGTGCCTCATTTTTTTGGCCGGAGTAGTATAAAGCAATGGCATAATTCAGTTCGACAAAAGGATTGGGATTTAATTTAAGCAGGTGGCTGTAGAGCATGATGATGGCTTTCCAGTCAGTTGCTGCAAAACTTTTTGCACTGCAGTGTACGCCGGCGATGGCAGCCTCATAGTGGTATTCAGAAATATTTTCCGTACGGGACAGCTCTACATGGACGAATGCCAATTCAATCAGTTCGTGATTCCAAGAACGACGATCCTGTTCTTCCAGGTCCAGTAGTTCACCCTGGGCTCCAAATCGAGCCTTGAATCGGGAGGCGTTAAAGAGCATCAATGCATACAAAGCGGATGTCTCTTTGTTGCCAATGGAGCTTTTTGAAAGGGCCCGGGTCATGAGTAAAGCTTCTTCACAGAGTTCTTCCCTTATCAGCTCATTGCCCCAGGAGGATTTATATCCTTCGTTAAAAATGAGGTAGAGTATTTTATGAACGATGTGTATCCTCGATTCCAATTCTTCTGCGTCCGGTTCAAAGAAGCGAATTTTTTCATTTTTTATTTTCTGTCTTACCCTCACCAGCAGCTTATCAATTCCATCAATGGTCATCCCAAATATTTTTGCGATGGCTTCTACCTTCAGGTTGACGACATATTTTAAGGTTATCACCACCTGGATTTTGGGAGAAAGGTCAGGATGGGCACAGGCAAACAGCAATATCAACTGCTGATCCTCTAAGGGAAATTTGGATAAGGCGGGATCACCGGGGTAAATACCTTCATCGGTGAACAGACTATTGAAACGCTTGCTTTCCTTTATCTTATTCAGGGCCTTGTTTTTACAGACCCGGAACATCCACGCAGCAGGATTTGTGGGTAAGCCATTTTCTTTCCAGGAGGTCAATGCGGCGGAAAAGGAATCTTGCACCAGATCTTCGGCATCTTCCAGCTCTATGGCATCTGAGAAATGAAGCAGGGCAGAAACCATTTTTCCAAAATGGCTCTTATACAATTGATCTACAGCCAGACGAACCTCATCCATCAACCAGCGTCTTGTTTAAAGTCATGATGGGCCTGACTTCCAATACCATCTTATCCTGCATGACCAGCGGACAAGTCTGCGCTATGGAAGCCGCTTGTTCCAAATTTTCTGCTTGGAGAAATATATATCCGCTGATACCTTCTTTGGATTCAATAAAAGGGCCATCGGATAGTACATTTTCCCTGCTCACATATTTTCCGTTGGCAAACAGGGGTTCACCGCCCGTATAATTTCCAGATTCTGCCAGGGATTCCACCCACTTCAACATTTGTCTTATGCCAATATAATGATCCTCCTGGCTGATTTGTCTCAATCTGTTTAAATCTTCCCTTACCAGCAATAAAAACTTTTCCATATTTTTTATTTTAAATCAGATGTATGGATTGTTGACAATGATGGGTGCGATTTCCGTACAATCCAGTACAATCATTTTATAAAGATCCAAGTCCGCGTCCGGAATCTGGCCTTCCGGTTGTCTTATTAATATGAAACAACTTAAAATTTTTGGGTCAATTCTAAGGAATTGCTCAAGGACGTTTTGGCTCTTTGCCATGTTATTCATTTACAATCAAGGCTTTAGTCAGGATCCTGGTGCTTGGAAGCTGGAAAAAATGCCGGTTGATCTGGAGACCGAATACGCGCTGAGTGCACTGCCTCCGCATCTTCGTGACTCAGCAACGGTATACCTGCTCGACCCGAATAAGGGTTATTATATTGGCCGGCAGGGAACGAACGGATTTTCCACTTTTGTAAACCGCACCGAATGGGAATGGGCCGAATATGTACAGGACACCTATGCGCCAATCAGCTATGACTCGGAAGGTTCCAAAACTTATCTGCTTGTGTTTTTTGCTGTAGCAGAAATGAGGGCTTCCGGAAAATATACCCCCTTCGAGATAAGAGAAATTATTATCAAAAGAGTGAAAGACGGAACCTACAAGGCTCCTTCCAGGGTTGGAGTTTCCTATATGCTCTCTCCGCTTTTAAGAACCCATCCGGGAACGAAGGAAATTGTGAATATGGTGATGCCTCACTATATGTTCTACGCTCCAAGAGTGGACAATACCGATATTGGTGGGGTTTGGGATGAACACAGTCCCTATGCCATCAATAGCGGGGATATATTAGACAAAAATCACTCTATTTTTAACTACATCATTCTTCCTGCCGGAGACATGGAAAAAGCCAAGATCGTAGAAGCGAACAAAGATCTTTTGAAAAAGCTGGCAGCCTATAAACCCTACCTCCATGTTGAACCCAGCATGGCCAGTCATACCCATTGAGCGTTATTCGCTAGAGAATTTTATCAATCGATATTAAACGAACCATGAATAGCTGACGATACCGATTTAGTTTTTCAGTACCCTGGATTTTTATAAACATCATGGTTTGAGACAAGGATTTCGTAGTTGAAGATAGTCTGTTAAGATAAAGACTTTGAACTATTTATTATTTTCTGCGATTGCAAATGCAATAGACGTACTTCTTGAGTGCGTGATGCTTATGTGCCAGGTATTTATTTTTAGTAAATTAGCTATTTTTTGTACCTCGCCGCTCAATTTAACTGATGGCTGACCATTTGAAGTCTGTATAATTTTTATTTCTGTTAACGATATTCCATCTTGCATACCTGTGCCAAGACATTTTAAGACAGCTTCTTTGCCTGCAAATCTGCCCGCTACAAATCTAATTTTGTTGCGTTTATACGAATTGAACAATTTAATTTCGGTAGATGACAAAAGTCGCTTTAAAATGGTTATATCGGTTTCCCACTTCAGAAGTTTTCCCGACATATGATCTACAACATCACAGCCGATACCTACTATCATAGCTTGTGTTTATGTGATATATTTGATCAAAATTTCATACGATTCGGAAATGGTTGGAAAATCATCGGTCTTTCTAATCAGTTTTCTATTCACGGCTTTTTTAGTGATTATTTCGCTCAGACTAGTAGCTACAAGTTCATTTACAACTCCAATATTTAAAAAAGTGTTTCTTATGATCATTAAGAAGCGATTTGTCTTTGTATATTCTGTTTCAAGTATAAATCTTGCTAAATCTTGAGTGGAAAAAACAGACCCCAAAAATTCATCATTGAACCGGGCAACTTCAATATTCAAAAAATTTGCAAATATATTCTCTTGCTTGCTTTCCAATTCAAAATTTAAAATTTGATTGCGAGAATACGTTTCCGCGATAATTGACAGAACTACATACGCGCCAAGAACAATCATGAGAACAATCCATAAAACACTAAACAGACTATTGTGTTTATTAATTATGGTGACCATCGCAGGGTTTTCCAACATCCAAGATGGGAACCAATAAATAAACGACAAGCATGAAACAACCACTACAAGTGAGATTTTAGATACCTTGTCTTTGAAATTGTTTTTCTCAGTTAATTCGATAATCGATTGGTATTCCATGTTAACATTTTTAAATAGGTACAAAAGTAATTTTTCTAGTCATTAGGTTAAATTCCACTGTGCCCCCATTATTCTGTACTAAAGACCGAAATATATTATATGATTTAAGAATTGCTTTCTCCCATTCACTTGTGGACCTCACTTTTACCTCAAAATTCTCTGTCATTTCCTTAATTATACGTAGTGTTGTCTTAGAAACTTTTTTTGAACTTTTAAAATAGTCCTTGTGCTTAGCCTCATTAAAGATTATCATTGAAAGCGCTTCTTCAGTAATTGTAGCGCGAGCACCATCTTCAATTTCATCCAATAGTTCACTACTCTTCCGTTTTCGCTTTAACATGGCCCTAGTACAAGGTGACCAGCCAAGTAAAGTCGCAAACGAATAGTGAAAAATATCGTGATATCGGTAAAAATCATCTTTATAAGCGTTGTCATTTATCATATCCCCCACTTGTGATTTGTGATTAAAAAGAATTCTAACATTCTTTTTTCCGTCGACACTAATTTCTTTAAATGAGATAGTGAAATTTCTCGGAAGTTGTTCTTCCATTTTGTATTCACTATCAAAAAAACCGCAGCTACTATTTTGTGGTATCATTCTTTCCTCGTTTGTTTAGAACACTATCTACTTTATAATTGACAATGCTATCTATAATTGGACCCTTTATTCGATCTTGTATTTCCTGGTTAATTTCCTTACTCCTTTTTCCATCATTGTAACCTTTATCGTAAGCAGCCCAATCCCAGAAGGTCTTTAAAAAAATCGTAATTATTAAACCAATAATAATCTTATATAGCCAATCATTTCTATCTTTTTTCTCATCTGACTTAATAATTTTCTCGTTCAGATTACTCTCGACATCTTTAATCTTGTCAAATAAAGCCTTTGGCGATGTTAGTTCACCTCGTTTTAAAAATTCAATATATTTTGTTGGAATGTGTCCTAGCTTGCCGTAGTGTTCATTGTTGTCATTATACGCATCTTCTTCTTTTAGTTCTGTCTTCATTTCAGCAATCCAAATCGGGAAATATGGCTCACCAGAATATAGTACAATCGTGGATGGCCCGGCATTATAAACAGAAAACAATAAATGATCATTAAATCCAGGATCTACATGAAATCCTGACACATTGATCAACCCTTTAAGCTTTTCACCAGCTTTGATAGAAATGAATCCTATTTTATCCTTAGGAATATTTACTCTTTCCTTGGTTAGAAGTAAGGCAAATTGCCCGGGATTAATGTCAATTTGCCTGTTTCTTTCACTATCTAATTGTTCAACTTTTCCAGACGTCGCATCTGTAAGATATACTTCTGATCCCAAGGATAATTCGTACGCACCATTTTTGACCTTTTCTTTTTCGAAAGGAGAAATAATAGTCCGGGCATTCTGCAGTTCAATTAATTCTTTTACTCCTAAAAATGCCATTATGAACGCTTAAATTCTATTGCAAATTACCTAACAATAAATACTTATCCCTACGACTCAAATTGATCTTCACAAGCTGTTAATAACTTGTTATTCACATATTCTGAAACACTCTGATTAATACCCCATTTCGGTGGAAACCAAGCAGTTAGCGGGTTAGTGCTAGCCCGAAAAACCTGCTTAATTCTAATCCGATCGCTATCTCCCTTAATATGAGGATGTTTAACTCTAGCATAT
>JABDAN010000092.1 GCA_013289175.1 Bacteroidota bacterium | reverse complement strand
GCCTAGGAAATAAAAATTGAAGGCATCGTTTCTGTAACAAGAGACCACGAATTTGATGATAAGTATTTTAGAAGCGGTGGCATTAGGCTCCATTATAAAAGTTATACTTCCCCACTCAGTGGCGTTAAAGAAGGAATTCTATTGGAGGCTGGCTTCGATACAGTCACACCTTTTGAATGCAAGACAATTAGTTCGTGGGCATACGACAAGGCCATTACAAAAAAGGATATCAAAATTCTGGATAATAGAGCAATCGACGTCCCTTGCTATCATCCCGGTTATACTTTTGTTGAAAAATTGCAAACGATTGCCACGAAATATAGAAGAGAACAAGAAACAGGAAAGCCCAATGTCAATTTCATGAGACAGTATTATGACGTCTATTGCCTTTTAGAAAGTCCCTTAGTTCAGTCATTCATTGGAACTCCTGAATATCAACAACATAAAAGAGAGCGTTTTCCTGAGACCGACTTGGCTATTCCGATTGCTCAAAATGAAGCATTTATTTTGTCTAATCCTGAAATCAGAAAAAAATATACTAAACGGTATCAATCAACCGAGGCCCTTCACTACCGAGGGCAACCTTCTTTTGATGAAGTCCTTAAAAAGATAAAAGGTTATTTTGATAAATTATGATGGAAGAACATTACGTATGGAAATTGAGACTTTGGTTGACAGTTTTTAACTTGTTAACCAAAACAGGGATTTATGAGTATGACTACCAAGGCACAAGCTGGTTGTAATAATCTGCCCACACCACCATTCATCGGAAAGAACCATACAAATAAAAATTGTATGGTCTTTTTATTTGTCAGAGTATATTGGAGAAAGTATCAGATGAATGCAACGGTTGAAGGTTTTCATCCCCTATTCCAAATAAAAAGTATAAACTGAAATCTAATGAAATTTGGTCGCCGTAAGTTCTTACAAACTTCCTTCCTTGTAGGCTTCGCTATGACGACAAAAAGAGGATGGTCAAACAAAATTCCCAGACTGGCCATTGAGCGCCGTGACCTCTTTCCACAGGGTGTAGCATCGGGTGACCCGACAGCCAACACTGTAGTATTGTGGACCAGACGTCCGCCTGTAAAGGATAGTGTAGCCAAAAAGTTAGTCGTTGAAATTTCAACTACGCCTGAATTCAAAAAAATCCTGGCAGGCGGTAAGGCGCATATCAGTGCTGATTCAGATTGGACTTGTCGTTTTTTAATTAAAGATCTCGAACCCAAACGGGAATACTGGTACCGTTTCATTGACGAGCATGGTTTTGCCAGCAGAGTCGGTCGCACAATGACTGCACCCGGCGACGATTCAGATGAACCCGTTCGTTTCACCTTTGTTTCTTGCCAATGTCCTAATGAAGGTGCTTTGAATGCTTACCGAAGAATGATCTTTGAAGACGAGGCGCGTCCCAGGGATCAGCAACTTAATTTTGTGTTGCACTTGGGCGATTTTATTTACGAAGTCACCTGGTATGCGGAAGATAATCCCGACGGAAACCGTGGCCGCCGCATAAGAAATTTGTATAAGTTTCCACAAGGCAGAAAGGTGAGCAATTTTCATCTGCCCGTTACACTGGAGGATTATCGTACACTCTATCGCGCATATCTTGAGGATCCCGATTTGCAGGATGCCCGGGCACGCTGGCCATTTATCGGTATCTGGGATAATCACGAATTTTCCTGGGCAGGCTACCAAAGTCAGTATGTGGCAGGCGGCGGTTACAACGCCCCTGCACAAAACCAGAAAGTCTATGCCAACCAGGCCTGGTGGGAGTTTATCCCTGCCATGGTCCAACAACCCGGTAATCCTACACTTGAACATTTCAGGGCTCCCGTTGTGGTGGATACCCCTATGAATACATTCAACGACGATGGACTTTCAGAAGAGCCTAATAATCTGCTGGCCATTCACAGCCTGAAGATCCAGCGCGTGTTGCGCTGGGGCAAAAATGTCGATTTGCTGTTAACCGATAATTGGTCATTCCGTTCGCCTGATATGTCGACTGATGACTTTGTTGTTAAGGAGTTTCCCCGCGTCGATCCTCAAATTCCTTTTGAAACTATGAATTATGGTCGTCATTATAACAACGATAATCCACCAGATACCATACGTTTCAATGGGAAGGACATTGCGAATCCGACAAAAAATATCCATGCCCAGACTTACCTAGGCAGCGAGCAAAGAAGCTGGTTCTTACAACAACTCAGGGCGTCCACTGCGCAATGGAAAATATGGGGACACGGTTTCGGTACGATGGAGGTGCGTAGCGATTATCAGAATTTACCCGGTGAATTGGGCAGCAAGTGGCCCAAAGATGTCGGCTATGCGGTAATCGACAATCGCTTCCTTCGTGATAAAGACATCATTTTTGATTTCATACGCGATCAGAAAATCACGGGTTTTTGTGTTGTCGGGGGTGATCGTCATGCGTTTCATGCAGGCTTAACCTCGAAGGCACTACCGCCGAAGAAATATGAGCCACTGGGTGTGGAATTCATTGTCGGATCCATATCGCAGCAGACGCTGTTCGAAGTGTTGGAAGTCACCATGAAGAAAGATAATCCGAAACGATGGCTGAGCCTGATCGATCAACCCGATGGCAAGGTGATCCCCTCGATGAACGTGACCGCTTTGCACGGAGTACTTTCGACACTAAAATTAAAAGAAACCGGAGATATGGAACAGGCACGTGCCGTGCGCAATCCGGACGTGGCACCGCATTTGTCATTGGTCGACTTTGGCGGACACGGCTATGGCCTGGTAACTGTTACTGCTGAACAGCTTTCGACTGAATTTGTATGTATACCGCGGCCGCTTGAACGCAGTGACAGGCCTGATGGCGGTCCTTTAGCGTACCGTGTTGTGCATCGCACACATTTATGGAAGGCAGGTGAGGCACCTAAGCTTGAACAGGAAATCCTTGAAGGTGACCCGCGGTATTGCATCTGAGCAATTGCTTTGTGAATAATAAATTCAGCAAGAATCAAATTTTTCATGATGGTCAATTAAGGTAGGTCCGATATACATTTCTGATTGCCGCCCGAATATTGTCAAGCCTCAAATTGAATTCCAGAGATTCTACAATCTCTTTGAAAGAGAAGAGTCACTTGTTTGGCCTAGGTGGATTTCAATGAATGCGTCAGCTTATGGAAAAACCGTAAAGTCTTCGGGCAGGGTTATATTCCAACCGATGTCTTTAAATGTGTACTTCCTTCCGGTTGACTGCGACAAACATTGGAAAGAAAGAAAGCGGCTGAATATAATGATGGACTTTTTCATAATGTTCGTAATGACAACTAAAATATACCAATTTATGTTTAGGAGAAGAAAACATATCTCGTTGGTATTTAAATATTCGTCGGTATTTCAACGCTTGCATCTCCTAATCTTTCACAAGATGGGAAAAGGTTGATAAAAGTTTTTACTCACTAAAAGTACTTTTTCTGACATCAAGTGACTCATTTACTAACGTAGAATTTTGGGTATAACTTACTCAGGTAGAAATACCCACAAGCTATATCAAGTCATCCTCCGACAAGCTTAGGCAAGAATTCTTCGTTATGATGAGGTGATCGACCCACTCGATATCCATCAGTAAACCTGCATTCATAAGGCGAATCGTTAAGTCCAAATCCTGTCTCTTATGTATAATCTAATTCGTATTCATAATTAATGAGGATGCTTAATTAGGTGGTGCCTCCTGTGCAATTTCCCGCAATGATAACCATCCGGTCGGACTGGATTTATCCTGAATATAAATGACCATGGAACGTCCCCTGCCGATCGAAGATTTCCCTCCATTTTTCGGTGTCGTCTTAATTGAAAAAATCACAGTTTGTATGGCAATATTTCCCACAAAGACTGTATTCTCAACAGTGTTCTCAATGAATTCAACTTTTGAACTCTGAAACCAGTCTCTCGCCTGCTTTTCCACTGCGTCTCTGCCCACGATTACATTGTTGCCACCAAAATATTTAATCACATTAGGACTATGCAGTTGTCCGACCAAAACGGCATCACCATTTTCAAAAGCCTTGCGAATCGCGGCTGTCGCTTTATCCAGGGATTGTCTCAGGGCTGCCGTATCCGATGTTGCCTGTGAAAATGCATTTGATGAAAGGAATAGGATGGCAGCGAGTTGAAATATTATTTTCATTGCTTAACACATATCACATTACCTAAGGTACCAAAGGATCCTTCATAGTACACACCAGGGACACATTCACCTTATTTGTTTTGATTTGCTTTTCATAGATCCGGTAATTTTTGTTCACAACGTATAAGTGAATATATGAGTTACAAAAACTACACCATTATCGCGTTATCGTGTTCAAAATCAAATGATTATAGAGGCTTACATTGAACCCGTCCCTTATTCCATTTGGAGTTTATTTTAATTATCTTGTACCTCAAACCCTTTCCCGGACAACCGATGAAATCTGTCTCTTGTTTCCTATTTTCTTTATTGTCCATCGCAAACCTGTCTGCCCAAGTCCCCGACAGTTTATACAACAGCAATTCATTCCTTCCCAAAATGGATGTACTCACGGGAATCTATCCACACAGCGTGGTGTCAGCGGATTTTAATGGTGATGGTAAACCGGATCTTTTTGTATCCAGGGGAAGTTCTAATCAGATAACTGTGCTCACCAATACCAGCCGATCTGGATCGATCAGTTTTGCATCGCCAGTTTATTTTCCTGGTATGCCGATGGATATGCAGGGTTCAGCTGTCGCAGACCTTGACGGAGACGGCAAACCCGACGTAGTGGTCACCAATGGAGTTGGCGATTCATCGGTTTCAGTGTACCGGAATTCAAGTTCCGGATCCACTATTTCTTTTGACAATCCTTTGAGATTTGTTACGAACTATGGTCCTTATAGCGTGGCCATCGGAGATCTCGACGGAGATGGAAAACCTGATCTGGCGATTGCCAATAATGGTTCCAACTACATAACGCTTTATAGGAATACAAGTATGCCCGGTTCAATTTCATTCGGCAATGGGACCGACCTTTTGGTTGCGACCAATCCTTACGGAATCGCCATAGGCGATCTGGATAAGGACGGCAGTCCAGAGCTGGTTGTATCAACAGAAGGCAGCAACAGTTCTCTGTACGTAATTAAAAATACTTCCACGCCCGGCAATTTTTCATTCGGATCCCCGGTATCCTTTGCAAGCCTGGCAGGCGCCTTCACCTTGGCTATCGGAGACCTGGATGGTGACGGCAATCCGGACATTGCTGCAACGGGAGGAAATCCAAGCGGGGTGCTCATTCTAAGGAATATCAGCACTTTGGGCAATCCATTATTTGGTCAGCCAAAAAGTTTTGAAGCCGGAAACTACACGGTGGACGTTTCAATCCGTGATTTGGATGGAGATTCAAAACCGGAACTGGTAGCAGTTAATCGCTTTGGGAATTCGGTTTCTATATTGAAGAACAAAAGTACAATTGGCAATATCGACTTTGAGACCCATATGGATTATCCGGTTGGAGATGCCCCGCTGATCGCAGCAATTGCAGATCTCGATGGAGATGGACGCCCCGATATCATCACCGCGAATTCTTCCTCCGATAAAATTTCTATTCTGAAAAATATGATTGGGGATACGCTGTCGCCTATTATTGATACTTTTTACCAGGATACTGCCATTCGCGGAACAAAGTTGACGATACTGGGTAAACATTTTACCGGTGCAACCGCGGTTCAGTTTGGTGGTGTCAGCGCGGCTTCATTTGTTGTCGACTCATCAACGGGTATCTCGGCTATTGTAGGACGTGGTGCCAGTGGAAATCTTACCGTTACTACAAATTTTGGTACCGCAACTGACACAGGTTTTATTTTTAAAGGCCCTTTGATTTATCAATACAACCCAAGCCACGGGAGTGCCGGTGATACTATCCAAATTAGCGGGATAAATTTTATGGGTGTTACTTCAGTTTCATTTGGCACGGTTACAGCAGCTTCGTTTTCTATACAATCCGATTCTGTGATAGCAGCTGTTTTGGGAACGGGAGCCAGCGGTGATGTATCCGTTACTTCTTCTAACGGTAATGACAGCCTTCACGGGTTCGCCTATGGTGGCAAACCGATTATCCATTCTTTTTCCCCGGTGTCAGATACGGTCGGTGCAACGATTACCATCAACGGAAATAATTTCAGCTCGACCCCGACTGATGATATAGTTTATTTTGGACCGGTGAGGGCCGTAGTGAAATCTGCTTCTCCTTCTAGCCTGCAGGTAACTGTGCCGCCCGGAGCAGCGTATGATCTCATAACGGTCACAACGAATTATCTTTCCGCTTATAGTTCTTTGCCATTCAGTGTAAAATTTTCGGGCGGAGATAGCCTGATATCGACAAACACATTCTTACCGGTCGGCGATTTCAATACTGGCAATTACCCGGTATCTGTGGTCGTCAGCGACCTGAATCAGGATGGCAAGCCAGATCTGATTACTGCCAATTCTCTTTCTAACAATATTTCCATTTTGCAAAACAATAGCAGTGGTGGAAATTTTGCATTTGGCCCGCATACCGAATGGAATGCAGGCAAAGGACCCCGAAATATTGCAGTCGGAGATTTGAACGGGGATGGGAAACCTGATATCGTAGTTGCCAATTTTAATAACGGCGATTCAGGTACAGTTTCCGTTTTTAGAAATACCAGCCAGAATGGAATCATTTCTTTTGATATAGCGAGCAATATTCAAACCGGCAATGGCACCCTAGATGTTTCTATCGCCGACATAAACCTGGATGGCAGACCCGATATTATCGTGACCAGTGGCAATTCAGGCATATTCTCCATTTTGCAGAACACTTCTAGTGGTTCTGGTACATTGACTTTTGCTCCGAAACTTGATTATTATTCCCTTAATCATCCCGATCATGTAATTGTCGCCGATATAGATAATGATGGAAAGCCGGATATTATCGTCAGCGAATTTTCAAATTCCGAAGTTGACGTGTACAGAAATACGAGTACGGGTGAAGTGGTATCTCTTGGCCCACCTGTTTCTTATCCGGTCGGGCAGAATCCGGGATTCCTCCGTAGCGGTGATCTGGACGGGGATGGGAAACTGGATCTTGCCGTGGAAAATTATGGCGCAAATTCGATTTCTTTTTACAAAAACATAAGTTTCCCGGGTTCCATCTCTTTGGTCAGCCGGGTAGACAGTCCCTCAACTGCCACTTCGATAACTTTCGCCGATCTGAACGGAGATGGGAAGCAGGATATTTCTACAGGTAATGGCCAGTCAGGCAATCTCTCTGTTATTCAGAATAACAGTGGAAGTGGTCAGATAGCTTTGTCATCGGCTATCAATTTTAAAACGGGCAATTTTGATACATTCGGAAATGTCGGTGACTTAAATGGGGATGGAAGACCTGATTTGATTGCCGTTAATGTTTTATTGAATACAGTGACCATCTTAAGAAATAATATCGGATCACCTTTGATCAGTTCAATATCCGATACGCTGGGTTATAAAGGAAAGACCATAGTTATTACAGGTAAACGTTTTACAGGTACGACGTCGGTTGTTTTTGGTGGCGCTCCCGCCACTTCATTCCAGGTAGTCTCAGCCAATGAAATTGACGCAGTAGTAGCCGGCGGTGCGTCTGGAGAGATAACTGTAACGTCTGCCTCAGGTACCGGAACATTTTTCCGGATTCCGATTTATGCCGGAAATCGTGTTCGAAGGATCCACCAGTATCTGTAGTAACGGTTCTTTCTTACTGAATTCTACTGCTGACTCAAATAATCAGTGGTACAAGGATGGTGTGCTGATGCCCGGAGCAACGGCTAATTCATTGCATCCGATTACAAGTGGCTTGTATTCCGTTAAGACTACGACGAACAATATTACCACTTCTTCTGATTCAGGCATTTTCGTATATGTAATCTCAGTTACCGTTCCATCTATTTCAAAAAATGCAGACAATGTATTGGTTTCAAGTCTTGACTCAGGTAACCAATGG
>JABDAN010000091.1:595-8501 GCA_013289175.1 Bacteroidota bacterium | reverse complement strand
AAGGGTCATTGGCCAGAAAATGATCGTAAATGATATCGACAAAACTCCCGGCATAGAGTCCCGCCGCCTCTTTAAGGTATTGTTTGGCCGTACGGGTAGCCGGATGGGCGTCCGTATATTCATCTATTTTCCGGTGAAGGGTAATACCCATTTGCAGCCGGCTGGGATAGTCAAATTTTTTTTTACCCTTGACAAAATCACTGATCATATTTCCCGCCAGAATATCGGGATCTCCAAAGGATAGGTATGCGTGAGCCAGGTAGTTCATCGCCAATAAAAATACGCCATTAACCCGAAGACCAACCTGGACCGAACCCTGGGGATAGACCAGCCTCCCAGAGGGTATTTTCAAATTGTCAAATTCTGATTTTAGGCGGCCTCGTTTGGCTTTAAGCGTTAAATTTGCATTCCACACAAAAAAATCATGGACAAAGGACCGGTTTCGCAATTCGTAGCCCATCATTACAGACATTTTAATGCGGCAGCCCTGGTGGATGCGGCAAAGGGTTATGAAACACATTTGACCGAAGGCGGAAAAATGATGGTTACCCTGGCAGGGGCCATGAGTACGGCCGAACTGGGTGTGTCACTGGCAGAAATGATCCGGCAGGACAAAGTGCATATTATTTCCTGCACCGGCGCCAATCTGGAAGAGGATATTATGAACCTGGTAGCCCATACCCATTATAAGCGGGTACCCAACTACCGCGACCTCACCCCACAGCAGGAATGGGAATTGCTGGAAAAAGGATTGAACCGGGTAACCGATACCTGCATTCCGGAAGAAGAAGCTTTTCGTAAAATCCAACAACATATTGTGCATTTGTGGAAGGATGCGGATGCCAAGGGAGAACGATATTTTCCACACGAGTACATGTACAAATTGTTGCTCAGTAAGGTCATGCAGGAAGGATATGAGATCGATGTGAAAGACAGCTGGATGATTGCAGCGGCGGAAAAAAATCTTCCCATCGTGGTGGGCGGATGGGAGGATTCTACCATGGGAAATATCTTTGCCTCCTATATCGTAAAAGGTGAATTGAAGGCCAGCACCATGAAGAGCGGCATTGAATACATGGTTTGGCTCAGCGACTGGTACAGAAAAAATTCAGCAGGTAAGGGAGTTGGTTTCTTTCAGATCGGAGGCGGTATTGCCGGCGATTTTCCGATTTGTGTCGTGCCGATGATGTACCAGGATCTGGAATGGCATGACGTGCCTTTTTGGAGTTATTTCTGTCAGATATCGGATTCTACTACTTCCTACGGTTCCTATTCCGGCGCAGTCCCCAATGAAAAAATTACCTGGGGCAAGCTGGATATCCATACGCCGAAATATATTGTGGAAAGCGATGCCACGATCGTGGTCCCGCTCATTTTTGCCTGGATACTGGGTTGGTAACAGATGGAGGAGCTGCGAGAACGGGGAAAGTATTTCAAATACATGCCTGATTGCGCGCCCGCTTTAAGAGTACACCATGAAAAAGCTTGGGAATTATGTGACAGATCGCTGGATCCCGGGGCAGGGAGAAGGGACCCTTCTCCTAGACGCCGTTTCTGGAAATCCTTTGTACCAGGCCGGATCTACCGGACTGGACTTTTTTGAAGTCCTGCAGTATGCCAGAAACCAGGGCAATCCCGCACTTCGAAAAATGAGTTTTCACGAAAGAGGCCGGATGCTCAAAGCCCTGGCGCTCCATCTGCAAGGACAGCTGGAAAAATTCTACCAGATCAGCTATCAGACCGGAGCGACCCGGGCTGATTCCTGGATTGACCTGGAAGGCGGGATCGGTAATCTTTTTTCTTATGCGTCCTTGCGCAAAAAATTTCAGGACCAGCCTTATTGTGCCGACGGAGATCCGGTAAACCTCAGCAAAAACAACAGCTTCATCGCCCAGCATATCCTGGTACCCAAGGAAGGGGTAGCGGTGCACATCAATGCCTATAATTTTCCGGTATGGGGCATGTTGGAAAAAATCGCGGTCAATCTGCTGGCCGGAATGCCTGCCATCGTAAAACCGGCGACCTGTACCTGTTTTTTAACCGAAGCCGTAGTCCGGGAAATCCATGCTTCCGCCATCCTGCCCAAGGGTGCTCTGCAATTGATTTGCGGAAGTACAGGAAACCTGCTGGATTTGCTCAACGCACAAGACGTGGTAACTTTTACCGGATCGGCCCTGACCGGACTTAAGCTAAAATCAAATCCATCTCTTTTAAAGGAGAATGTCTCATTTACCATGGAAGCCGACTCCCTGAATTGCATCGTGCTCGGCCAAGACGTGGAACCCGAGATGCCGGAATGGGAAATTTTTGTAAAGGAAGTAAGAAAGGAAATGACGGTCAAAGCGGGACAAAAGTGTACGGCCATCCGCCGGATCTTTGTTCCGGAAAATAAATTGGAACAGATGCGTACGTCCATTTCCCGGGCGCTGGCGGCTACCCTGATCGGAAACCCGATGAATGAAAGGGTGAGAATGGGGGCCCTGGCGGGTCAGGAACAGCGAAAGGAAGTAAAGCAGCAGGTACAGAAACTACTGGCCTCTTCTCAGATCATCTATGGCTCCCTAGAGCAGGTTGACCTGATCGATGCGGATTTTCAAAAGGGAGCTTTCCTGGGTCCGCTTCTACTGGAAAACCTCCACCCGTTGATAGGGGAAGGTGCCCACCAGATCGAAGCTTTCGGACCGGTCAGTACCCTGATGCCATACAAGGACCTGAGTGAAGCGATTCTGTTATCCAAAAAGGGAAAGGGCTCCCTGTGCAGCACCATCGTTACGTCTCTTGACGCGCAGGCAAAACAATATGTGGTCGAGGCCGCCACACACCATGGAAGAATATTGGTACTAAACCGGCACAATGCCCGGGAAAGTACCGGACACGGATCTCCGCTCCCCATGCTGGTGCATGGCGGTCCCGGCCGGGCAGGGGGCGGAGAGGAAATGGGCGGTGTCCGGGGCGTAAAACATTATATGCAGCGGGCGGCCGTTCAGGGTTCTCCGGATAACCTCACAGCCATCACCTCCATTTACCAGGCACATGCCACCCAAAAACTTTCTGATAAACATCCTTTCAGAAAATACTTTGAAGAACTGGAAGTGGGAGACAGTGTGCATACTTCCAAAAGGTTGATCACCCGGGAAGACATCCGTCAATTTGCGGAATTGAGTGGGGATCATTTTTATGCCCACGATGAAAACGGAGTATTTGAAGATACCCTGTTTGAAAAACAGGTCGCCCACGGGTATTTCATACTGAGTGCGGCCGCGGGATTATTCGTAGAGGCAGCCAAGGGTCCGGTGCTGCTGAACTATGGGATCGACGAATGCCGGTTTCTCAAACCCGTATACGCCGGGACGACGATTGGCGTTCGGTTCACCTGTAAGGAAAAAACGGGACAGGACCTCCGGGATGAAAAAGATATTCCCAAAGGAATTGTAAAATGGTATGTGGATGTATACGATGAAACCGGAGATTCGGTGATGATCGCCACCATACTGACCATGGTAAGAAAAAAATAAAAATATATGCAGGAGCCACAACCAGGTTTTGTAAAATCGGAGAGACACGGATCGGTCTTGACCATTGAATTTTTTCATCCGTCGAGCAATTCCCTGCCTTCTTCCATGCTTCATGAACTCGCAACCCATTTTCATGGGGCCGGACTCGATGATGAAATCCGGGTTGTTGTTCTGCGATCTGCCGGCGATCGGGCCTTTTGTGCCGGGGCGTCTTTTGCAGAACTGTCAAAAATAAACAGCAGCCGCGATGGGGAAGATTTTTTTACCGGATTTGCCCATGTGATCAACAGCATGCGCAAGTGCAATAAATTTATTGTCGCCCGTATCCAGGGGAAATGCGTGGGAGGAGGCGTCGGTATCGCCGCTGCGGCTGATTATGCCATCGCACTTGCAGGTTCTGAGATTAAACTCAGTGAACTGGAAATCGGAATCGGACCTTTTGTGGTGGGACCGGCAGTCGAACGAAAAATTGGACTTTCTGCATTTTCGCAATTGACGATCGATGCGGGTTCCTGGCGTACCGCAGAGTGGGCTAAAACGCGCGGTCTGTATTCTGAAGTGCATGCCAATGTGCAGGACCTCGATGAATCCCTACAAAGACTGGTAAACCATCTGAGCCATTCCAGTCCGCAGGCCATGAAAGAAATTAAGAAAATGCTCTGGCACGATACCGCCCATTGGGATCAGTTGCTGGCTGAGCGGGCCAAGATCAGCGGAGCCCTTGTGATTACTCCGATGGCTCAAAAAGCCATTGCCCTGTCTAACAAAGCCTGATTTTTTCTCCCCCGCTTCGGAACGGGTAAAGGAAAGGAAAAAGGTGGAAAAATCCGAGCAGCCCCCTTGTCATAAAGCCCAAATCGCGGCGCCGGTTATACCCCTAGTCCTGTCCCAAATCATTGTAGGCATAGAGGGGATCTACCGAACTTTCCGCCGTCATGGTGAAAATGGTATTCAGCAAACCATCCTTTAACCCATACACGAGGCCGTGAAGATCCGGGGCTTTTCGGTATTTCCAGGCGCGTTGGATGATGGATGTTTTGGCCAGGTGCAACACCTGCTCCTGCACGTTGAGTTCTGTCAGGCGGTTTTCCCTTTGCTCCAGGTTGGGAATGGCCTCCAGTTCGTCCCGGTGAAGCCGGTATACGTCTTTGATATTGCGGAGCCACATATTGAGGACCTGTTTGAAATCATGGTTGGTCATGGCAGCCTTGATGCCTCCGCAACCGTAATGTCCGCATACGATGACGTGTTTTACTTTGATATGCGCCACGGCATACTCCAGCACACTGAGCAGATTGACGTCTGTGTGAACCACCATATTGGCGATATTTCGATGGACAAATATTTCTCCTGGCTGGGTGCCGGTAATTTCATTGGCGGGCACCCGGCTGTCGCTGCAGCCGATCCACAAGAATTCTGGGGTTTGTATCAGGGACAGGGCTTTAAAATATTCCGGGTCATCGGCTTTTTTTTCGGCCGCCCAGGCTTTGTTTTCCAGCAATAATTTATTTATGGAATTCATATAAGTGATTTTATGGTTAGTGTGACGAGGAACCGGAATATTCGTGAATGGTGGACTGGTCATAGACGCCCTGGTGGGCGGTTTTAAAATTGCTTTTTTTTATTTCAACACGGATATTTTTTAAATGCGCATGTTGCAGGTAATCATTGACGACATCGATGATGTCTTTGTCGATAAAATCAGCCCGGGTCATATCAATTAAAACATAACTATTCTCGGGCACGGCTTCCAGTTTTTCTTTTACAATCGGTTTATTTAAAAAAGAAATATCCTTGCGGAAACGAACCAGGTATTTTTTGTCATCATGTACCACCATCACGGCGGATTTGAAATTACTTTTTATCAGTGAAAATAAAGCGACGATGGTCCCGATGACAATTCCAACCAGCAGATCAGTAAATAAAATGGCCAACAGCGTTACGACAAAAGGAATAAACTGATCCCATCCCTTCTTGTATAATTCTTTAAAAATGGAGGGTTTAACCAATTTATAACCCGTCAGAATCAGGATAGCGGCCAGCGCACTCAAGGGAATTTTATTGAGCAGGCCGGGGATAAACAGTACACTGAGCAGGATCAGCAAGCCATGCATGACGGCCGATAATTTACTTTTTGCGCCTGCTTCCACATTGGCAGAGCTACGTACGATCACCGATGTCAGGGGAAGACCACCAAGCAGGCCCGAAACAATATTACCGACTCCCTGGGCTTTCAGCTCCCGGTTGGCTGGGGTCCTTCTCTTTAGCGTATCGAGTTTATCGACGGCTTCAATGCCCAGCAGGGTTTCAATACTGGCCACCAGCGCAATCGTCAGCCCCACGGTCCATACATCCGGGTTGCCCAAATACTCCCATTTGGGAAAGATGAAAAAACTGGCAAACGAAGAAAAATCTGTCGCGATGGGCAGGTTGACCAGTTGACTGGTACTGAGCGAAAAACTGGTTCCCGGTTTTGAAAAGAAGACATTGATCAATATACCGGTGATGACTACGACCAGTGGCCCGGGAACGTTTTTAAAGAATTTCATTTTTTTCAGGCGCGGCCGGTCCCAAACCAGCAAAATGACTATGGAGATCAATCCGATGATCGTGGCGATCGGTGTAATCTGGTTGAGCGAACGGGTGATTTCTGAAAAAGTATTGTTGGTATCGGACTGGACAAAAGTTTCATCGCCTGAATAGTCACTGTCATAACCTATCAGATGCGGAAATTGTTTCATGATCAGAACAAGGCCGATGGAGGCCAGCATCCCGCGAATGACTGCATTGGGGATATAGTCCCCAATAATGCCCGCTTTTATATAACCGAGGATGACTTGCAGTACCCCGGCAATGACAACGGATAAAAGAAATGCTTCATAGGCAGGCAATTTTCCCACGGCCACCGCAACGATGGCCGTCAGTCCCGCCGCCGGTCCGCTGATGCTCAAAGAAGATCCACTGAGTAAACCGATCACGATCCCTCCGACCATACCGGCAATGATACCCGAAAACAAAGGAGCGCCCGAACCCAGGGCAATTCCCAAACAAAGCGGGAGGGCAACCAGGAATACGACCACGGAGGCAGGGATATCCGAAGCGGCATTTTTAAAGAGCTTTCTCATAAATATGATGAATTAAAGAGGATAAAAAAACCAGCCCATCATAAAATTACAAGTTAACAGAAAAGATAGAAAAGCCAGATTAAGGTTCGGTGAAGGAAGGGTTAAGGAATTGGATTATATATTCAATCCTCCGCAGACACTGATGACCTGACCGGTGATATAACTGCTCATGTCGGAAGCGAGAAACAGGGCTGTATCCGCAATTTCCGCTGCACTGGCAAAGCGGTTCAGGGGAATTTTTGCTAAAAAGGATTTAGCCCCTTCTTCATCTTTGAGGTAATGGGTCATATCCGTTTCCACAAATCCGGGGGCGATCGCATTACACCGGATATTGCGGCTGCCCAGTTCGTGGGCAATGGATTTGGTAAATCCAATGATCCCGGCTTTTGAAGCCGCGTAGCTGGACTGACCGGCATTTCCCCTTATCCCTATGATGGAACTCATGTTGATGATGGATCCTTTTTTGGCTTTCATCATGGGACGGATTACTTGTTTGGTCATGTTAAAAACACTCTTCAGGTTTATTTCCATTACTTCATCCCATTGAGCGGCACTGAGCCGCATCAACAAACTATCTTTGGATATGCCGGCATTGTTAATGCAGACATCGATGGTACCATGTTCGGCCACAACTTCGTTGACGAATTTTTCGCTGTCTTCGTATGAGCCGGCATTGCTTTTGTATCCCTTGGCTTTTACACCGTATGACTGCAATTTCTGTTCAAGGGCCCGGGCTTTGTCTTCACTGGAAAGGAAACTAAATGCCACATGCGCTCCTTGTTCAGCCATCCGGATGACAATGGCCTCACCGATTCCGCGGGAAGCGCCCGTAACGATCACTACTTTACCCTCTAAAAGTTTCATGACATGGCATTAAATGGGCTCAAATATATAAACTGAACGGATGGAAGGTAAATATAAATTTAATTTAGAGCATTCCCGAAAATCAGTCATCTGACCAAAAGAAAAAATATATTATTTATTTCTTTGGCTGTCGAAACCGCGGCGGCTACCTATGGACTGTTGCTGGGCAGCGATTCGGCCGGGACCTCTATCCTCTATCTGTTGGCAGGAATGATTTTTATTTTCACCATGTTGAGTATGCCCGCGGCGACACTACCGGGGACGGATGGCTCGAAAAAAAATTGGACACTGAAATTGCTGCTGACCGGGGTTATGATTTTTCTTGCATGGATACAAAAGCAATGCCGGCTCATACGAAGACAGCGAAAAATTCGTCAACGAAGTTGTGGCCGAACATGGTAC
>JABDAN010000091.1:0-585 GCA_013289175.1 Bacteroidota bacterium | reverse complement strand
GCCGGTGATCAAAGTGATGAATGAAAGACTGATCCATGGCAACTGGAAACAAATTTATGATCCGATCCCTGAAATCTGGAACGGAACCCGGCCGATTTATTTGCCGGCCATGTGGTTGCCCTATCTTCCGGCGATCTTCCTGCATTTTGATATGCGCTGGATTACGGTGGCCGCCTTGCTGGTTGGTTTTTCCTGGATCTTGTGGGGGATATCCGTTAAAGACAACCGGTATTTCGGATATGGTCAAATCCTCTTAGCAGCTATTTTATTCTGGTGGATTTTTTCCAGGGATGATGTGCATGGCTTGATTAGTATGAGTGAGGAGGGCGTCGTCATTTTCTATTTTGTACTACTGACATGGGCCATCCTGAAGGAAAATGTTTTTCTTATGGGGATCGCTGCCTCCCTTTGTATGCTTAGCCGCTACAGTTTGATCGGATGGATCATTCCCTGCCTTGTTTTTTTTATTTCGAAAAAAGATTACCGAAAAGCCCTGATTTTTTCCGGAACCGGGTTGGGATGTTTGCTTTTGCTGTTTATCCTTCCCTTTGGATATCCAGTCATCGCTGAGATGATTGCGCTGCC
>JABDAN010000090.1 GCA_013289175.1 Bacteroidota bacterium | reverse complement strand
CGCCAAGCAGACTAAAATACGAAAAGAAGAAAAAGAATTCATGGCGAGCCACCCTTGCTGAACAAAAAACCAGTTATTTATTGCCCGCGATCTTCCTTTAGGTCTGTAATTTTTTTCAGGGACAAAGACCGGCTGTTTTTCTAGTGCAACCGGTCCCCCACTTACTGAAAGGGACGGATCTTGTCGAATTCTTTGTTCGAACAAGGATATCCCCATCTTTTTTGCCGCTGAAATGCGCTGATTTTTAGCCCTTTGTCACAAAAAATCTTGGCCGGTATAAAAAAACTAACAACCGTTAGTTTTTTTCCAATATTTCACTAACTTGCCTTTGGTTTAACGAGCCTTGGTATAGCAATAAGAATGATTGTTTGCTATTCGGGAGGCAGCAACCCTGGTTGTTGCCTCTTTTATTTTAATAGAACCCCTCATATATGGATTTTGAATTGGATGATCTTTCCCGGCAGGTAGCCGCCACGGCACGGGATTTTGCCCGCCAGCATATTTTGCCTCATGTCATGGAGTGGGATGAAGCGCAGCATTTTCCCATCGAAATCATGCGTTCTCTCGGAGAACTGGGACTCATGGGTGTGGTGGTTCCGGAAGTCTATGGGGGTGCGGGGATGAGTTATATTGAATACATTTTGGTCATAGAAGAAATTGCAAAAGTCTGTGGTTCCATCGGACTGAGTTTGGCAGCGCACAATTCCCTTTGTACGGGACATATTCTGGCTTTCGGAAACGAGGAGCAAAAAAAAGCCTGGTTACCCAAACTGGCTTCGGGATCATGGCTGGGTTCCTGGGGACTTACGGAAGCCAATACGGGCAGCGATGCAGCCAATATGCAATGCACGGCCGTAAAGGAAGGAAATGATTGGGTACTTAATGGCACCAAGAACTGGATTACCCATGGCATCAGCAGTGATATCACGGTGGTGGTTGCCCGCACTGGTAAGGCCCGGGAGAAAAATAACGCCACGGCCTTTGTAGTCTTGCGGGGAACAGAAGGATTCAAAGGAGGAAAAAAAGAAAACAAACTGGGCATGCGGGCCAGTGAAACGGCCGAAATGATTTTTGATAACTGCCGGATCCCAGACTCCAATCGCCTGGGAGCGGTGGGAGATGGTTTTAAACAATCGCTCAAAGTATTGGACGGAGGTAGAATCTCCATAGCGGCCCTGGGCGTCGGCATTGCCAAAGGGGCCTATGAAGCCGCTGTAAAATATTCCAAAGAAAGACATCAGTTTGATAAACCCATTTCTTCTTTTCAAGCCATTTCATTCAAGCTGGCTGATATGGCTACCGAAATCCAGGCGGCGGAACTGCTGACGCTTCAGGCCGGCGATCGGAAAAATCGGGGGCTGGCGATGACCAAAGAATCGGCCATGGCTAAATATTATTCCAGCGAGGTGGCTGTAAAAACTGCTACCGAAGCCATCCAGATATTTGGCGGGTATGGATACACGAAAGATTTTCCGGTAGAAAAATTTTATCGGGACAGCAAACTATGCACCATCGGTGAAGGAACCTCGGAGATCCAAAAGATTGTGATTGCCCGTGAAGTCTTGACCTAAATAGCCCCGCAACCCTTGAAATGTCAAGGACAGGGTATTGATATAAAAAGCGATCGTACCGGAAAAATGGATCATGAACCAAAGAGTGGTCGTCGTTCAGTGCAGGTGATCCTTAAGGCATAAAATCTTCTTCCTGCGGCTTGGAGTATTTGTCAAATAATTTATCGATGGCTCCACCGAACAAGGGGAACTTTGATTTGGCAAAATTTTTCATGATCTCCACCGCTTTCATCGCCTGTTCTTCTGTCAATCCTTCGGCTTTTAATTTTTCGAGCAGTTCTTTCATGATGTAAAATTCGGAAATTTTTTAAATGGGGGCCCGGTTTGGAATCGCCACCCTTAGGCCACTTTGAGCAAACTCATTTTGCTGGTGTCAAATTTCTTGCGTGCGTATTCGAGGTTCAGGTGGAATTTATTTTCCTTGGAAGAGGGCAGTTCGAACATCGCATCGGTCAGGATACTTTCACAGATGCTTCTCAGGCCACGGGCACCGAGTTTGTATTCCACGGCCTTGGTGACCATAAAATCCAACACGTCGTCTTCAATACTCAGCTGGATACCTTCCAGTTCAAAGAGTCTCTTGTATTGCCTGATCAGGGAATTTTTCGGCTCCGTCAGAATGGAACGCAGGGTAACAGAATCCAGGGGATTGAGGTGTGTCACTACGGGCAACCGTCCAAGCAGTTCCGGAATGAGACCGAAGGATTTCAGGTCCGGCGCATTGACATGCTGCAATAAGTTTTTGCGGGTAAATTCCTGTTGTTCTTTGTTGACGTTGAATCCAATGGCATTGGTGTTGATCCGGCGGGCGATGATTTTGTCCACGCCATCGAAAGCGCCACCACAAATAAACAGGATATTCTGGGTGTTGATTTTAATGAGTTTTTGCTCCGGATGTTTGCGGCCACCCTGTGGTGGTACGAGTACATCGGTTCCTTCCAGCAGTTTGAGCAGACCCTGCTGAACGCCTTCTCCACTCACGTCCCGGGTGATGGACGGATTGTCGCCCTTGCGGGCGATCTTATCGATTTCATCGATGTAGACAATGCCTCTTTCGGCGCTGACTACATCATAATTGCAAACCTGCAAAAGGCGGGTAAGAATACTTTCAACGTCCTCTCCCACATATCCGGCTTCTGTGAATACGGTTGCATCCACGATGGCGAAAGGAACATTGAGCAACTTAGCAATGGTTTTTGCCAGCAAGGTTTTTCCCGTTCCCGTCTCTCCCACCATAATGATGTTGCTTTTTTCGATTTCAACATCATTCTCGGTTACTTTCTGCTGCAGCCTTTTGTAATGATTATAGACGGCTACTGCCAAAACTTTTTTTGCGTCATCCTGACCAATCACATATTCATCCAGATACCGTTTGATTTCGACGGGCTTCTTGACGGTGAGTTTGAATTGGGAAGTGGGAGAGGCATCGTCGCGGACGATCAGCTCCTGCTGAATTATTTCCTGGGCGTGTTCTACGCAGTTTTCACAGATATGTCCCTCCTGACCCGCGATGAGAATTTTTACCTCATCCCGGCTCCGGCCACAAAAGGAACAATGCAGGGTATTCTTAGCCATAATTATACAAAATTAGTCAACTTATCGCCTAAAAACAAGCGAAAAGCCATCCAGGAGGCACCGAATGGTTGTTAAAAGTTCCAGCCGCCGTTGGGCAGACCCAGCAGGAGGGTGCTGAGGGGCCGATCGACCCTAAATTCGTTTTTCCAGGGGCTGCGATATTAAAGTTCTGTCGAGACCTGGTCAACAATACCGTATTCAACAGACTCTTTGGCATCCATCCAGTAATCGCGGTCGAAATCCTTCATGATTTGGTCAAATTTCTTACCGCAGTTTTCGGCCAGAATCTTGGCGCCGATTTCCTTAACACGCTTGGTTTGTTTGGCCTGTATTTCCAGATCCACACTCACGCCCTGTATATAACCACCCAGACTGGGCTGGTGGATCATTACTTCACCATGGGGATAAATAAATCTTCTTCCCCGGGTTCCTCCGCTCAGTAGAATGGAACCCATCGAAGCGGCCAATCCAATGCAAACCGTGCTGACCGGACTTTTCAGCATTTTCATGACGTCATAAATGGCCATACCACTGGTGACAACGCCTCCGGGACTGTTGATCAGAAACCGGATTTCTTTGCCAGGCTGATCGGCGTCGAGCAGGAAAAATTTATTGATGATGTCTTTGGCAGAACGGTCGTCCACCGGTCCCCAGAGCTGTACGGTGCGGGTTTCAAAAAAATACTTTTCCAGTTTTTTCATGAGCATGCCGGGGTCCGTTTGCGGCTTTTCTTCTTTGTCCTCTGCCGGCTCATCATCCATTCTAAAGGGAAGAACAGGATATCTAGAATATTTCATTTCGAGTGGAATTAGATTATTTTAATTTTCTTTTTTCTCTTTTCTGGGATTGATCACCAGCACTTCATCAACCAGGCCGTATTCCTTGGCTTCTACAGCTGTTAACCAGTAGTCGCGATCAGAATCCTTTTCAATCTGTTTGACTGTTTTGCCGGTATGATTGGCGTAGATCTCGTAGAGTTCTTTTTTCAGTTTCCTGATTTCATTGACCGTGATTTCAATGTCACTGGCCTGACCCCCGATGCTGCCACTCGGCTGGTGCATCATTACCCGGCTGTGTTTGAGAGCGGTCCTTTTTCCCTTGGTGCCTGCGCACATCAGCGTAGCACCCATCGATGCGGCCATACCAATACAAATGGTGGCCACATCGGGCGTAACATATTGCATGGTATCATAGACGCCCAGGCCCGAATACACCGATCCACCGGGACTATTGATATACATCTGTATATCCCGGTGACGGTCCGTAGAATCCAGAAAAAGCAATTGGGCTGTAATAATATTGGCAACTTCATCATTGATCGGATAGCCCAGAAAGATGATGCGATCCATCATCAAGCGGCTGTATACATCCATAACGGCCACATTCATGGGACGTTCTTCAATGATATTGGGGGTAAGTCCTGTAACGAGATATTTTTCATACCCGTTTAATGTATTGCTGGAGAGGCCCAGGTGCTTCACGGCGTATTTTTCGAATTCGGAACCAAGGTGCATAATAGAATTATTTTTTCTTGAGGATAGATTGGCAGAACAGGAGATTACCTTTCAAATCTCCGTCCAAACTTTTAAACTTCCAAAAAACTGACAGAGTTGCAGGTATAAACGATAAATCCTGCTGGAAGCAGGATTTATGTCGTTACTCATGGTGATGATGCTGATGCTCTTCATTGAGCTTATTAAATTCTTCTGCCGTGATGGCTTTATCCTTGGGTTTTACCTGTGTTTCCACCCAGGCCAGCATTTTATTGGTACGCTGATTCTGATAGGTTTCTTCCACAAATCTTTTGTCCTGCATCATTTTGTTGACATAGTCATCTACCCAGGGTTGTTCATCTCCGGGAGGAAGACCGCCCAGGTAAGAGAAGAGTTGCCGGCGTGCGGCTTCCCGGATATCCTCTGGTACCACTTCGATCTTGTGGTCGGTCACGATCTTGTCGGTGATCAGGTTCCATTTTAATGCACTGGCAAATGTGGGAAATTCTTTTTCGACTTCTTCGGCCGTCTTGGGTTTTTCACCGCCCGTCAACAACCAACGTTTCAAGAAGGACTCGGGAAAGGCGATGGTCGTCTTGTCCAGCAATTCATGATAGAGGGCATGCTGCAGATGATTGGTGGTTTGCGCCTTCCACTGGTCTGCCATATCTTTTTTTACGGCTTCCGTAAAATCTTCGGTAGTCAGGATGGCCTGATTGGGATATAGTTTCTTAAAGAAGGCTTCATCCAGATTGGCTTGTTCCAGCAGTCCTACTTTTACAATCACCAGCTTGAAATATTTTTCTGAATCGCTGGCACTTTCTTTGTTCAACCCCAGGTCCTGCAGGATCCAGGCTCTTTCTTTGTCTTCAAATGCAGTTGACAATTGTATGGTGAATTCAGCCCCGGCTTTCTTACCAACCAGTTGCTCGCGCAGTGCAGGAGCGAAATATTTAACCAGGAGTGAATTATCTTTCGGCTGACTGCCTTCCACTGGAACCCCTTCGGCATTGGTTTCCTGGAAAGTGACATTGAGCACATTGTCCTCGCCGGATACGGTTTCTGGTTCGGTCATGGTACCATTTTTCTGGCGAAGCCGCTCAACTTCATCTTTCAGCATTTCATCCGTTACGATGATTTGGTAACGGGTAGGGGTAAGTGAAGAAAGATCGGGCAACTCAAAAGCAGGTTTCAGTCCGACTTCAAAGGCAAAGGAATAGTCGGTCGGCTGAGTCATGTTGATTTTGCTGGCATCGTTTTCCGGCAGCGGCAGCGGCTGGGCAAAAATCTCCAGCTGTTCGCTTGTCAGGTAGTCGGTGAGTTTTTTTTCAACTCCTTTGAGTACTTCATCGGCAAATACCGAATTGCCATACATTTTCTTGATCAGGCTGGTAGGAACCATGCCTTTTCTAAATCCTGGAATATTGGCTTTCTTACCGTATTCTTTCAGGGATTTTTCAAAGGAGGGCAGGTAATCGCTTTTTTCAATCTTCACGACAATTTTGTCATTCAGTAATCCGATGTTCTCTCTGGTGACAGTACTCATATCATTTTTTTTAAAGCCCGTTTATGGCCCTTAGGGAGGTAAAACGGGCTGCAAAACTACTAAAAAAGGCTCAATCGGAGAGCCTTAAAAAGCGGCGCCCCTGAAAATCTGGCAATTTCCATCAAGGAGTGACCGCCCCTCGGCCAAGTCTTCCAGCTTTTTATTTCGGGCCTGAAACAAATGGGGGCTTCAACCTGTTAAAGAAGGCTAAACGACTAAAAACCAGAACACATATGATTCAAACAAAAGGATACGCGGCTCAGTCAGTAGAAGCCGATTTAGCGCCCTGGAATTTTGAAAGAAGGGAAGTAGGTCCCCAGGATGTTCAGCTGGAAATCCAATTCTGTGGGGTCTGCCATTCTGATCTTCACCAGATCCGCAACGACTGGTTTCCCGGTATTTTCCCGATGGTCCCCGGCCATGAGATCGTCGGAAAGGTCATCAAGACCGGGACGGAAGTAAAAAAATTTAAAAAAGGCGATCTGGCCGGCGTGGGCTGCCTGGTAGATTCCTGCAGGACCTGTAAGAACTGTCAACAGGGTCTGGAACAATACTGCCTGAATGGCTCGGTAGCCACCTACAACGGGAGGGCCAAGGACGGCAGTCCGACCTATGGGGGATATTCCAATACCATCGTTGTCCACGAAGATTTTGTTTTGCATGTTTCTGACAAATTATCATTGGCAGCCGTCGCCCCCCTGCTTTGCGCGGGCATCACCACTTATTCGCCTCTTCGTTACTGGAAAGTGGGCAAGGGACACAAACTGGCTGTCCTTGGACTCGGTGGACTGGGACATATGGGTGTGAAATTCGGCGTGGCCTTCGGTGCCGAAGTGGCCGTACTCAGCACTTCACCGGCCAAAGAAAAAGCAGCCCGCGCCCTGGGTGCCCATAAATTTGTGGTGACCTCTGACCCAAAACAAGTAGCGAGCGTCCACGGGAACTTTGATTTTATCTTGGATACCGTCTCTGCCAAACACGATATGTCTTTTTATCTGGCCATGCTGGCAACCAACGGCACTCATATTTGTGTGGGTGCTCCTCCGGAACCCCACCTGATCCCTGCTTTCGCCCTGATGGGAGGAAGAAAAAGTGTGTCCGGATCCGGTATCGGCGGTATCCCGGAAACCCAGGAAATGCTGGACTACTGCGCGGAAAAAGGAATTGTTTCCGATATAGAAATCATCGATATCAAGGACATCCATCCTTCTTATGAACGGATGGTGAAGGGAGATGTGCGTTACCGCTTTGTGATTGATATGGCTACCTTATAGATCATAGATCTAGGAGATGTAGGGATTGGGGTGAAGGGACCGGAAGGTCCAAAAAAAGGCTGTCGTATCGCAAATGACCGCCTTTTTCTTTAGGCGTTTGGAGGTTCACCGAATCCTCCTTCTTAGCTAACAATTAAAAAGCGCTGAGTTGGTTCTCTATTGACCGTGCAGGGTAAAATCAGCGGTCTTCAAAAAGATGAATATTTGGTAATCCCTATTTTAGGGAAATCCATGCAATTATTACATTTCATGTTAAGATTGCATGGTAATAAAATGAAGACTGAAGCCATTGAAAGTAAGCTAAAGCAAATGCTGTCTTATGACCTAAGGGGAGGAAATACTTTTTTCAAAAAGAAAAACGGGAAAACGTTGCCGTTTTCCCGTTTGGTGCGGGTGGAGGGACTCGAACCCCCATGCCTCGCGGCGTCAGATCCTAAGTCTGATACGTCTGCCAATTTCGCCACACCCGCTTGTCCCCGGTATCCGAAGCCTGTCTATGAAAAAAAGCATTCGGGAGCGCGAAAATAAGGGTTTTGGCTGACCCGGCGCGTTAAGGACCGAATCCAAACATCCTTAACCGGTAAAAAATTCCTTCTTTGTTTTGTTCCTCAAACAGGGCGGAGTTTGAAATGCAGGTCGTTTCAGCACCAAGCCACGGCAGTCCCTCTTCAAGCTTCTGCCTTTTTTTCGTAAATTCGTAAGAATGGAGACTGTAGCGGCAATTCCGAAGTATAATTTAACGGAGGATCAGGAAAAAAGGTTGATTCTGAGGGAGTATCGGGCCCTTTTGCGTTCTTTGAAACCGAAATTAAAGGCAGGCGACAAAGAACATATCCGGGACGCTTTTGAAATCGCTGCCGAGGCCCACAAGACCATGCGCCGCAAGAGCGGTGAGCCCTATATCCTGCATCCCCTGGCCGTTAGCCAGATCTGCGTGGAGGAGATCGGCCTCGGTGTCCGGTCCACGATCTGTGCCTTGCTGCACGATGTGGTGGAGGATACCGATATCACCCTGGAAGACATCGAACGGGATTTCGGAAGTGAAATCGCCCGCATTGTCGATGGACTCACCAAGATTTCCAATGTCATCGATGTCAATGCTTCCCAGCAGGCGGAAAATTTTAAGAAAATCCTGCTCACCCTGACCGATGACCCCCGGGTTATCCTGATCAAACTGGCCGACCGGTTGCACAATATGCGGACCCTGGACAGTATGAAGCGGGAAAAGCAGCTAAAGATTGCTTCCGAAACGGTTTACGTTTTTGCACCCCTGGCTCACCGGATGGGTCTGTACAATATCAAAACGGAACTCGAGGACCTGGCCATGAAATACCTCGAGCC
>JABDAN010000089.1:4802-9052 GCA_013289175.1 Bacteroidota bacterium | reverse complement strand
AAATAATCATTGTTCCCATCGAAATTCGGCGTGAATGCATTGGCCATATTGACGCCGCTTTGTAAACACAATAACCGGACATTCACAGTAGTGGTTGATGTACATCCGACCGCAGTCGTTACTGTCAGTGTATAGGTAGTCGGTGCCAGCGGATTGCTAATTGGGTTGGCACAATCCGTACAGTTCAAATAGATTGGCGGTGTCCAGTTGTAAGAAACCACGTCGTTGCTGACGATGGGATCCAGGGAAACATCCGAACCGGCCAATACGGGATCGGGTGGTGGAATGCTAACCGTAGGTGGCAAATCCACGTTTACTTTGACATATCCTGTATCCAGAAAACACCGGTACTTATCAATTCCAATAACAGTATAAACGGTTGTGTCTGTGGGCTGCGCGATGACACTGTCGCCACCGGTTTTATTAAGTGTTCCGGCAGGTGACCAATTGTATAAGTCTGCATTTTCGGCCCAAAGATTTGCCTTGCCTCCGATACTTATGTATGGGTGGCAGAAATGATATGTTTCACCGGTGAAAACTTTGTTTTAAAAGGAACCGTCGAATTGTTGAGATAAGTGAAAAGGTTAAAAATGAAAAAGCAAATTCATATTTTCATTTTACTGGTTTTATTAACGAACGCAGTTTTTGCGCAGGACCCTTCATTTTCTCAATTCTTCGCTTCTCCACTTACCTTAAATCCTGCGCTGACTGGGAAATTCGATGGGGACTTAAGGGTGGCCGGGAATTATCGCAATCAATGGCCTACAGTAAACAATGCCTATATCACATCCACGGTATCCGTAGACTTTCCCATACTTCAAAACAAGTTGGCAGAAGGTGACCGGTGGGGTCTTGGTTTTATGGCCATGACCGATAAAACAGCCAATGGTATTTTAACCAGCAACTATGCAGCACTTTCTACCGCCTACCATAAAACCGTGGATGAAAATGGATTGCATGCCATCAGCGTCGGGTTTCAGGGAACCTATGCAAACAGAACACTGGATGGCCCGCGCCTGCACTTTGTGGATGGATTGCAAATAGACGGGACCTGGCTTCCATCTGCATCGGAACCCGTGAATTTGCAGGTTGTAACTGCCAGCTATTTCAATATGAATGCCGGGATTTTATACAACGGTTCCTTAAACGGGGACAACGAAATATATTTCGGCGTAGCGATGTATAATATCAATCAGCCTCATGCCTCATTTCTTGGTGCGGACGACATCACCATACCCACTCGCCTGACAGTACACGGAGGCGGTTATTTCCCATCAGCAAGTACTGGCCAAACCTGGTATGTAAGTGCCCTGTATAACCACCAGGCAACGGCCAGCGAATTTGTTTTCGGCGGTGCACTGGAGCTCAATGCCAGTTCGGAGGAAAACAAAATAGTCAATATTTATTTCGGTTCTTGGATCCGTCTGAGTAACGTAAATGATGCTTTGATTCCTTATGTTGGGATGGACTATGGAAGTTTTAATCTGGGGATCAGCTACGACACCAATGTCTCTGCCTTTAAGGTGGCTTCCCAAAGCCAGGGAGGGATCGAAGTCTCTCTCATTTATATTTTCAAAAAATCTGTGGACGGCGGCCAGGATAAAGTCAAATGTCCACGCTTCTAATTTCCAAAATTGGGAAAACAGCTTTTATTTCCTGTATATTTTCTTGTTGGACGCAACCTTTTTTCCTGTGATTAATACGCGGAAAGCCTTGTATTTACAGGGTTTTCCGCGTATCTTGTCTCTGGTTTTCACACTACCCTAATACCCATGAAACAAGATCTGCTCAAAGGATCCATGATCCTATTGTTAAGCGTTTTATGTGCGATTGCATGTAAGAAAACCGCCGAGCTTCCTACAAACCCGGCTCCCAGCGGAAACAATCAGAAGGATACAGCCTTGGCCGTAACGCCCGTTGTGCCTTATCCCATTACGCCGACTCCTGAGTGTGAATACGCTCCGAATTATGGCGATTCCATAGTTTACCCCGAGCCTACGACATCCGGTGACTACTATGTATATCCGCAGAATAATCTGGGGATTTCCGGTACTTATTTGTCCTGGCCTGAAGGACTGGTACTGGATTCCAAATCCGGCGCGATCGATCTGACTCAATCCGAAACCGGCGCAAGGTATTCTGTTGCTTTTGTAAAGTCGGGAACGACGGACACCTGTATGAGCCAATTGATCGTTGCGGGCGCCGCCTATATGGACAGCGTTTATGTCCTTTCACAAAGTGATTCGACGTCCAAACCATATTTTAACGCTGACCCGAATGCGCCGCCCGTCTGCGTGGGCAACCAGGGCCAGGGTTGTAAATTTGACTATAACAATTTCGCCCACAACCAGGGTATTGAAGTTGATCAAAAAACAGGATTTATCGATTTGCAGAAGACCATGCAAAACCACGCCTTTGGATTGATACCCCTCAATGGTGCCACCCTGCTGACGACCATTTATTATCAGTTGAATGACAACAGTAATTTCGCCAATCAGAAGATCCAATTGAAGATGATGTACTACAACCGAAAATCAGATATTCCTTCAGGAACTCTGGTTACCGTTGCCGATAATATATTTAATACACTTAACTATTTGTTGTTGAGTAAAGGTCCAAAACCCAGACCACCCCTCATCATTATTGTAAGACAGAACTAACTGCTGGACCCAGCAGCAATATTGCGCTTTCCCGGACGTTAAACAGTGTTATGTAAACCCTGCCTATGTCCGGGAAAGTTTTTTTTATACTGCCTTCTTTCCTGTTGATTCTCTGTTTTAGCTCTATTGGCAAAGGGACGCCATCTTTAAAATCTATCCAGGCGAATTATCGTCGTATTGACAGATTATTTAACCAATCCGACAACAGTTCGTCCATCGACAGTACCTGTTTGGAAGGTTTTAAACAAATAATAGCGGCCTTGAAAGAAGTGCCCCGGGGCGGGTTGACGGATAGTCTTTTATTTCAATGTCAGTACAAAATAGGAGTGCTTTTTGATGAATTTAAAGACTATCCCCGGGCCAATGCGGCCTATATTGGAGCTATTGATTATACAACGGCCGTTTCTGATAAATTCAGGATGTATGTCCTGGCAGGTGCGGGGTATTATAATCTAAACAATTTTGATTCGGCAACTTTCTATCTTTTAAAAGCGGAGGAAATTCCTGAGGGAACTGGAACCGATGATGACCGGGTCCGGTTATATAACACACTGGGTGTACTCTATTACGATAATGGCAACTATTTACAGAGTAAAAATTATTTTAGCCAGGCCCTTCGATTGATCGAGTCCAAAGATCTGGTAGACGACTTAAAAGTATATACCCTGCTAAATTTGGCCACTTGTTCCTATAAACTGGGACTGTATGACCAAACATTGACTTTATACAAGAAAATCTTACAATACCACTTACTTCCAGATCCACTCTATCTGAATATGGGCAAAGCCTACTCCGGTTTGCACCAATACAATGCAGCGCTGTCTGCATACAAAAAAGTGAAACGGTCCAAAGAACCAGGCGTGCTCAATGAGATGGCAAGAACTGCGCTGGAAACAGGCAGTACTGATTCTGCCAAGGCGTGGCTTATTCAATTTCAACATGAAAAGAAAGCACTGCATACCAATGCACTCGACGATGGTGTAAATGAGCTCTATTTTGGATACCTGGAATTGTTGCTGGATCGTCCCGATTCGGCACTTCGGTATTTACAGGAGGCATTGATCATTTTCTCCAGAAATTTTTCCGACCGGAACGTCCGGAAAAATCCTGTCAATTTTACGGGTTCTTTCGGTTACTACAGACTCTTTGAAGTACTGATGGCAAAAGCGTCGGCCTGGGAAAAAATGTATGATAAGAGCGCCAACCCAACCGATCTGAGTGCAGCCAATGATGTATATCAGTCGGCCATCAGGTTACTTTCTTATATCGAAAGAAGTTACGAGATGGATGATGCGAAGATATTGCTGAAGCAAAAAAGCGGGGAATTGTACACCAAAGCGTTAAACGCTTGTGTCCGGTTAAATGAACTTTTTCCGAAGGGAAATTTCCTGGATTCCGCTTTTTTGATCTCCGAAAAAAACAAGGCATCCATTATGAGCGCCCAGATTCGGGAAAGTAATTTTCTTCAGTTGGCTCAAGCAGGAGATGAATGGGCGGCCCTAGAAAGAAATATTAAATACAATATCGCCCGACTAAATTCAAAAGCCGATGAGGGCGCTCATAATGGATGCCTTGTTTTTTTCGGAGATC
>JABDAN010000089.1:0-4792 GCA_013289175.1 Bacteroidota bacterium | reverse complement strand
AGCCGATGAGGGCGCTGACGCGCAAACGCTTCAAAAAATAAATGATGAAAAATCCGCTTATGAGACCCAACTTGTCCTTTTACGCCGGAAGATGGAAGGCAACAAACGCTTTTATCAGCTGAAATACATGGACGATTTTCCGTCAGTAGGTCAGCTACAAAGTAAAATGAACTCCGATCAGGCACTGATCAGTTTTTACAACGAACCCGACAATATAGATATTTTTGTTCTTACCAAGTCCACCCTGAATCTCATCCGACTGGACAGTGGAATCGCAATCCGTCAAAACATTGAAGCCTGGATTACCTCCCTACAATCAGTGGAAAATGGCCATCACATCAATACTACGGCACTTGGGAAGGGTCTTTATCAACAAATTATCAAACCAATCGTCAACCTGGCAGAAGATAAGCAGGAATGGATAATCGTTCCTGACGGTGTATTTTTTTTGCTTCCCATTGAATCGTTACCGGGAGACGAAAAGGGTAGACCTTTGATTGAAAAACATGCTGTCAGTTACGAATTCTCCGCCCGGTTTATCCTGGAAGATAAAAAGCCGTTTCAGGAATCATCCTTGCCCTATGCCACACTCTCTTTTGCTCCATACTCCCAGCAGGGTGCAGATCTTCAAAAGGAAGGAATGGGGAAGCTGGACCGATTGCCTTTTTCCCAAATAGAAATCGAAAAACTCATCGGTAGTCAATATTTGGACAAAGAGGCGACAAAAGACAAATTTTTGCAAAACTTAAACCACTTTCCAATTGTCCACTTGGCGACCCATGCCATGACAGATCTGGATAATTCTTCTGCGTCGTACATCTCGTTTTTCCCATCGGCCGGTATTCGATCCGATGATTTTCTTTTCCTTGACGAAATTTATTCTCTTCGAATGGATAGTTGCCGGATGATGGTGATCAGTGCTTGTGAAACGGGAAAGGGAACCCTGGTTCGAAATGAAGGAGTTATGAGTTTTGCCCGGGCTTTCTTGTACGCCGGATGCCCTAGCACGATTAACACGCTTTGGAAGGCCGATGATCATTCGACTGCGGAAATACTGAGCCGGTTCTATACCTATCTTGATGAAGGTGATTCTAAATCCAGGGCTTTGCAGAAAGCCAAGCTGGATTTTATAAAGGATCATCCGATATACAGGAATCCGGCGTATTGGTCCCACATTGTCATCATGGGAAATGCGGATGCACTGTATAAAAAAAAACAACCCTGGATCTGGGTTGTTCTTTTAACAGGTTTGGGGGCGACCTCGTTTTTTTTGACTAGGAAAAAAATTGAAAAAAGCCGACGTCTTTCATAGGAACCTGGAGATAATTTGTTGTCTAAACTCATTTGATTTTTTCCGGGTTACGTCGACTTTACAAAGTATTTCATCGGATTGGATCGGTTTTTTTCGGGCAAGGATTTGATAGGCTTTTCTAGGTATTGGTTTAAAGGGATTTTTAAAACGCTCAGCTTTTCATTTGGATACTGGATTTGGTTTTCACTGGTTAAAAAAATCGTTCTATAATTGGTAAACGCCGGTATTAAAATGTAACCGGTCATTTCAAATTTTATTTAAGTAAAAGAGCTGCTGGGTTCTGTCTGTCCTTCCCCAATAAGTAACCGCCATGCATGGTTTGGTAACCATCCTTTCCTTATTTTTTTAACTCTATGATTTTCAGGTCAATAGAGGATATTTTTGAAGCCAGGGGATAGTAAGTATGGCTGGGATTTTCCTTTATTTTGTTTATTAATTCCCTACCCTTGTTTTCCTGGTGATTCATGAGGTAAGCGAGTGAAAGATAGTATTCGGTTTCTTCGTGAAATGAGTCGTCTCCGGTACGCTTTATCCTGGTTAGGAGATTTTCGAAAATTCCTACTGCCTGAGGAAAATGATTTTGTTGCATGGATGCCATCCCTGCCAGAAAGTCTGATTTATTGGATAAATCGGGTTCATTTTTTGTAAATCCTTTCGACCTCTTTCCAATTTTTGTTCTGGTATGCTTCCATCAAACTACTGAAACTGGATTGTCCTCGGTTATTGGTCAACTCATAACCGGTAAATTGTTTTTCATAAAGAGATTGACTGCTAACGGATACATATTTATAAAGCACTGTGATACCAATCAAGAAAACCAATATGGCAGCAACCCGCATACTTACTCGATAAAAGCTGCGGACAAGACCGGTTGTCTTCTTAACCGATAGCATCTGGTTATTTTCAAACGACTGTCGAATAGCAAATACTTGTTGGCTTATTCCATCACGCCGAACCGTATCTATGGCGAGTTGCAGGAATTGAAGTTCCCTGGCTGCCTGGACATCTTCTTTTAACTGGGTTGCTAGCTTGGAAGAGTTTTCCGGGCTGAGCGACTTATCCAGATAGTCGACTAATATTTCTTGATTTAGTTCCATGCTTTTATTTAAAGATCAATTCTGAAATTTGTTTGGCTGCCAGCGGATTTTCTTTGATTTTGTCTGTCAGCTGTTGCAGGCATTTATATTTCTTGTTTCTGACTACTTGTTCATTTTCATAGTGCATTTGCAGAACGATTTCTTTCATGGATAAATTCTCATAGTAAAACAATTCGAGAATTTTCCTACAAGATGTTCCCAGGGTAATGAGCAATTGGCTAAGTTGTTTTTTCAATTCACGGTCCTGGATCAGATCACCTGCATTCCATTCCTCTGTATCTTTTCCAGATTCATAAAGATTTTCCCGATTGCCGGCCCTTTGTCTTCTTCGGATTTCGTTGTACCAAAGGTGTTTGGATATGGATATCAGAAAGGTTCTTATAGAAGATTCCTGCCTGAATTTCCCTTTTTGAATCACTTCAATAAATGAAATGACTGTCTCCTGGAAGATATCATCCGCGTCCTGCTCGGTTCCGCCTTTGCCCTTAATAAAAGATCTGGTTATTTCTGCGTGTTCCTGGTAAAGCTGCCTGATGGCCTCCTCGCGCATATTCTTGTCTCGGATTGCTTCTACCAGTTCGTCATCAGAAAATCGAATATGTTTATCCATAGATTGGTAACTGCAGTTTGAAGGTTTGTAACCTGTAGAGAAAAATTATTGTAAGTATCTGAAAATCAATTATTTACCATTAGACCGGATAAAAATTTCAGCAATCAACTGTCTAAGTTATCTTCGCAGCCGAAAATAACGGAAATTTCTGCTTTTTTCGAAACTGCCTGATAGTATAACGGTAGTACGACAGACTCTGACTCTGTTTGTCTTGGTTCGAATCCAGGTCAGGCAACGAGAAACCCCTCTTTCGGATGTATCTGGAAGAGGGGTTCGTTTTTTTTGAAACCCACTAAGTTGTTAAGGTCCGGTGCAGGATGAGTAAGGTTGTAGGAATTTCTACGCGGTGCTTTATTGCAGCATTCTTTCGCTGATATATTTAACCGGGGAACTTCCATACTTCAGGAAATTCTCATGAAATTCCTTTAAACTATACTGGCTGCCCAACTTATTTTTATAAGCTTCCCGAAGCGCTAGGATTGCCGAAGAACCGGCATAGTAGGAGCAAAGTTGGACCTGGGACAAAGTTGCCCGGTGATATTTTTCTTCCGCCTGGGCTTTTGTCTGAAACAGATTGTTTACCAGATAACTGATGATATATTCCTTTGATTTATCCTTACACTGCATATCATAATCCACGATCACGTTTCCAATTTCTCTTAATTTGAATTTGTCATACATCAGTTGCATTTCGGGGACATCTTGTGCCCAACCATTCTCCAGCATCATGCCTTCTACATATACGGCCCACCCTTCAATCATGGCGCCATTGGTAAACACGGAACGCAACACGTCGGATGACTTTAATTTGTTATAAATGCTCTGCAGGCAATGCCCCGGTACGGCTTCATGGATGGAAAGTATCTGAGAGGTATAATTGTTGTATTCCCTTAGGGTACTTTCCATTTTTTCTTTTGGGAAACTGGTAATATCATCGATATTGTAGTAAGTGTCCCCCTTTTTTCCATAAGGTTTTGTAAACTCGGCACTGGCAATACTAAATCCTCTTTCATAGGCAGGCATGATACGGACAATGATCGGATAGGTGGTGTCAAAATTAAAAAGATCCTTGACAACAATGAATCGTTTTAATTCATACACCTGATTTTTTAGCGTATCGAAAAAATCCTTTCCTTGGGCATGTTGTTGAGATATCGCATCGATGACAGACTGTACCAGCGATAAGCTGTCCTTTGGTCGGGCTTTATTTTTAAAATATTTGTCCCATAAACCGTTAGCGGTTTGCACCATCCGGTCATACACGAGCTTTTGTTCGTTGGTCGCCTTTATATATAGTTCTTCTGGTGAAAAATTGGTTGCCAGATCGTATTTGAATTTTTCTTTGTACAAAACTTTGCCGATACTGTAGTTTCTGAACGGATAATCTTTGTTTTTGAGAATGCCATCGAGTGAATCCACAAAACCTTGTATGGCCTTCACAGTACGGGTTACGTGTTGATTGAGGGTATCTGTTTCAGCAGCAGATAAGTGAGAAGATTTGATAGAATCGGCCAAGTCTTTTCCAAAAATGGAAAGACCACCCTGATTTTGCGAAATCGATAGTTCCACACTTTCCCTGGTGGGGTGGTTCAACATCTGGAACCCAGCTCTATAATACTGGTCTGATTTTTCAATGTGCCTGGAAAACGCCCGGAGACGTTCATCCAGAGGTGCATAATCCTGATGAATTATGGTATAGCAATCGTCGCTCAGATTATAAGTAGAAGCATCCCACTGCTGGATCTTGAATTCGGACAAATACCATATATCTGA
>JABDAN010000088.1:1548-9301 GCA_013289175.1 Bacteroidota bacterium | reverse complement strand
CGTGCTGAACCGCGGAAAAATATAAACCGCTTAATGATCGTCCAGGTCCTTTAAGAGGTTTTCAGCTTCCAATACTGCTTTGGAATAACTTCTGAATACCCATCTGGATAAGCCGTAGAAAATGGGATAAGCGACCACATACCACATCCAAAGACTGGTCGTCTGAAATAGATTCCGGCCGCTGATCAATTTTCCAAATACGGGCAGAATAACCAGTAATAGGATCGCACCCAAATAAAAACTCCACTTCTGAATTTTCAGAAACTGAATCTTTCCCCTGGCAAATTGCTCCAGGGATTGTTTGTAATTATTCCCGGAGATATTCACCGACTGCAGCCGGACAATAGATTTGATTGAAAGGAATGGCAGCCATATCAATATCACTAGCGTAAAGAGGCCACAAACCTGCAAATACCAGGTATCCAGCCCTTGAAAGCGGATGACCGTGAACCCTATACCCGCCAGGCAAACAAAAGCGCCCGCAAGCTCGGGGATCAATATGTTGGACAACCGGTTCCTGAAATTCGTGCGGGTCATTTTTAAGATAAGCGACCCGGTCAACTTTTTTTGTCTTTCGATGTCTGAGGACATCACCAACCATAAATCCCTCATTTCTTCCAGTTCCATAATTTATATTTTAATTTTTAAAGTCAGTTTTTGCTTAATTCTGCTTAATCGCGTGGCAATATTTGAATATGTAAACCCAGTGATGGTTGCCAATTCTTCGTAATTATTTCCCTCCAGGTAAAGGAGCATGATTCCTTTGTCGATTGGATTCAATTTTTTTATTTCGCTGTAAAGGGTTTCTATCTTTTCTTTTTTTTCTCGGTCTTCGTGTTCGGTGGTTTGAAGAATAAGATCTTCGAACGTTATTTTTCGACCCCTTCTTTTTTCTTTCCTCAAGTGACTGATCGACGTATTCAGTGCAATTTTGTAGATCCAAGTACTTATTTTGGAATAATTTTTAAAGGACTTGAATGATTTCCACAGCTGGTAGACAATCTCCTGATACAAATCCTGCTCGTCTTCCCGGTTGAAAGTGTATAACCGGACTATTTTATAAATAATTCCCTCATTTGCTTTGACGGTGTTGATAAATTCCTCTTCAGCAGCCATAAGTATAGATACATTCTATTAGTAAGGGGAAGGTCAAAAAAATCACAACTAAACGAGAATATATTTTTGCCTTCGATAATCCAACCAGTTTTATGCCTAAAAGTCAAAGCGACCCGCTAACCGATTGGGTTGAACCGAGTATTGATAGTCTATAGCCAATTTTTTTTCTGTAAGATTTGATAGCTATTTTTGGTATATGCACGAATCGCTGCCTTTTGTTTTAGCTCTCGTCGCCGTCATCGTTTTGATTGAGATGCTGGCTAATAAAATAAAAGTAGCCTACCCCATCTTATTGGTGATGGCGGGCCTAGCCATTAGCTTCATACCTGGCTTGCCGGCTATTCGCATAAACCCGAACATGATCTTTTTTATTTTTCTGCCACCTCTTCTCTTTGAAGCCGCATGGTCTATCTCGCTAAAAGAGCTCAAGAAGTGGTATAGAATAATAGGGAGTTTTGCTTTTTTAGTGGTTTTTTTTACCGCCGTTTCCGTTGCCGTTTTTACGAATTATTTCATCCCTGGTTTTTCACTGGCACTCGGGTTTTTGTTGGGTGGGATCGTGTCGCCTCCCGACGCAGTCAGTGCAGGCGCTATTTTAAAATTTGTAAAAATACAAAGGACTACTGCCGTCGTATTAGAAGGGGAAAGTCTGCTCAATGATGCCTCCTCCTTGATCATCTTTCGATTTGCGATGGTGGCCGTTGCCACCGGACAATTTATCTGGAAGGACGCCATTTTCAGTTTTAGCTGGATGGTATTGGGAGGGGCTCTGATTGGACTGGCACTGGGTTGGATTTTTATGCAGGCACACAAAAGGTTGCCTACAGATGCACCTTCGGATATTGCCTTTACATTGATAGAGCCTTATGTCTTGTATTGGGTGGGCGAACACTTGCACAGCTCGGGTGTGTTGGCGGTTGTATTTGGCGGCCTTTATCTATCTAACCACCGCTTGGTTTTTTTAAATTCCACCAGCAGAATAAGAGGATACAGCGTATGGGAGAGTTTTGTGTTTATCCTAAACGGATTGGTCTTCATGCTCATCGGACTGGATATGCCCGAAATCCTGTCTGGTTTAAGGGAAAAAGGAATTCTTCTTTCCACTGCCATCCAATACGGTATATGGGTTACGGCACTTTTAATTATCATAAGAATTATTTCTTCTTTTTTCGCCCTCTTCGCTACCTATTTATTCAGGCGTCAGACTTTTAATCTCATGAACCGCGAGGGTATGTGGAAAAGGCCATTTGTATTGGGCTGGACGGGCATGAGAGGTGTGGTTTCCCTAGCCGCCGCCCTTGCGATTCCCGTACGGTTGAGCAATGGCCAGGACTTTCCTCAAAGAAACCTGATTTTGTTCATCACCTTTGTGGTGATTGTTCTTACGTTGCTGGTACAGGGCCTCACCCTGCCGTATATTTTGAGGCATACCTCTTCATTCATGAATTTCGAGGAAGATTCAAACTTGGTTTCTAAAAGAATCAGAAGGGAATTGTATACCCACTCGGTCAATGTGATCAAAAACAAATACGCCGAATACATCGTCCGTAAGCCCCTGCTTGCAGACACACTCCAGCACTGGGAAGACAAAATGCAACTGGATGATGATGAGATAGTGGATACAGAATACAAAAAAATTTATATCGAATTATTGGAGCACCAGCGTCTTTTTTTAATCGATCGGAATAAGGATCCGGATTTGGATGAAGAGGTCATCAGAAGCCAACTATATTTAATAGACCTGGAGGAAGAAAAAATTAAAAGCATGTAGCCCGCGGCTAATGGGCATCCCCCGGAATCGATTCAGTCACCAGAATTTGGCCGTTCTTATCCAGATAGGTGCAGGTCATTACATCCATACTCACCACCCATTTCTCTACACCTGACCGGGCAGCGTCGAGACAAAAACGGGGAAAATTTGTCTTTCCTTCCTGATGCGCTTTTAAATCTCTTTTGAAAGCAGCCGTATCTGAATTTTCACTTACGACTAGGGCATCATATTTTGGACCGGATTCGATGCGGTAGTGGTTAGCGCCGAAATAAGTAGTATTTCCGTCGCTCACATAGGTTTCATAACCAATGACCCCTATTTTGATAAGCTCCTGTACGTAAGCAGGATAATCTGCCCCTGATTTTACCTTTGAATGGGCGGACTTAATTTGATCGATTTTAAACATGTCTTTTAATTTTTTGCAGCGACTCCATTTTAAGATCACAAATATCTGAAGACAGATCGCCATCCTAAATCCTTATCAGATTTAGTAGCTATCTTAAAATGTCCCAAAATCTCCTAAAATGTAAAAATTGGGACATTTTATGCAAAATTGCTCCAGGAAAGTGCCAGATTCTTCAGCACCGGTTCTGCTTCTCCCACCAGAGCGTGCCTTCCGACATGTTATGCTTTAAAAAGATGAGCAACTTCATTACGATACTGCTCGCTGAATTTTGAAATATTTTGCCGTCTCAACTTGCAAAAAACCCTCTTTTTAGGATTAAAAGAATCTAACCCAAATCACATTAAAACCATCCTGATTTTTTCGTGCTGCTGCTGCGGCCTCCCAGGCCGAGCGCGCCCAGCAGTCCCCGGGTAATCATACTGGCAGCGGTTCTTTCCACTTGCTTGGCTGCGCCGCTGTTCAGAATTTTTTCCAGCGTACTCGGTTCGGGCTTTGCACCGGTTTTTGTAGGATTGGTTTGATTTTTATTGGCTGCATCCTGCAGTTTTTGTGTCAGGATTTCATAAGCACTTTCACTGTCGATAACCTGATTGTATTTGGCAACCAATTTTGACTTGGCCACTATGGCATCTATTTCGGCTGGTGTTAAGATATCCATCCGGCTGCGGGGTGGCGCCATCATACACTGCACCAGTGGCGTGGGCACACCCTTTTCATCCAGCATCGTCACCAGGGCTTCTCCAATCCCAAGTTCGGTGATCAGGTCTTCAGTTTTATAAAAACTGCTGCTCGGATAGTTTTCTGCAGCCTGTTTGATCGCCTTTCGGTCGTTGGCAGTAAAAGCACGCAGGGCATGCTGGACTTTCAAGCCCAGTTGCGCCAACACACCGGGTGGTACATCTGTGGGATTCTGCGTACAGAAAAATATGCCGATCCCTTTGGAACGGATGAGCTTGACAATGGTTTCGATTTGTTTGAGCAGGGCATCGCTGGCTTCCTGAAAAACCAGGTGAGCCTCATCGATAAATAAAACTAGTTTCGGTTTTTCGACATCGCCTTCTTCCGGACAGGAAGAATATAGTTCGGCCAGCAGCTGCAACATAAATGTTGAAAATAATTTGGGCTTATCCTGCAGGTCTGTCACCCTAAGCACATTGACCACTCCAAGACCTTCATCGGATACACGCATGAGATCGGCCACCTCAAAACTTTTTTCACCGAAAAAAACATCGGCACCCTGTTGTTGCAGGCCGATGACCTTGCGCAGAATGGTTCCGGTTGATGTAGTGGCGATTTGACCATAAGCCTGCTGGATCTCCGCTTTTCCTTCGTTTGAAATATACTGCAGCACTTTGATGAAATCCTTCAGATCGAGCAGCGGCAATTTATTGTCATCACAATATTTGAAGATCATGGCTACCAGCCCTTCCTGGGTATCGTTGAGTTCCAGGATACGGGAAAGCAATATCGGTCCAAATTCACTCACGGTGGCGCGCAACCGAATTCCCTTCTCGTTGCTCAGGGTCATGAATTCTACGGGAAAAGCCTGGGGTTCATATTTAATGCCGATGGCGGCGCACCGTTCCTTGATCTTGTCGTTGATGGTTCCGGCCGCACCGATGCCACTCAGGTCACCTTTGATATCCATGACCAACGCGGGTATACTGGCGCTGCTCAGCGCTTCACTGATCATCTGAAGCGTCTTGGTCTTGCCTGTTCCGGTGGCTCCCGCAATCAGCCCATGACGGTTCATGGTTTTTAAGGGTAGGTTGATATCAGCGCCTGCAACAGCTTTCCCGTCCAGCATACCGATTCCAATTTTCACGGATTCTGATTTGAAAGTATAACCGGTTTTTAATGCTGTGAGAAAAGAGGCTTGGTCTGCCATAAAATAGTTTTTAAAAATTTTTCTTCAAAATCAGGCGCCCGTTTGATAGGATCATTCCTGGATGCCCGAATTCCCGAATTCCCGAATTCTTTCTTCCATCATCTGCTGAACGAGCTTCTCCAGTTCGACGATGCGTTTTTCAAAGGCCGGTAGTTTTCTGGCGGCAGCCTGAGAGCGCAGGGCGCTCGTATACTCATAGGCCGGACTTCCGGTTACGGCGCTGTTGGGAGTCTTTAGCGATTTGGTAACCCCGCTTTGGGCATTGATCTTACTGCCGTCTGCAATCTGGATATGGCCCACGATGCCTACCTGTCCGCCCACCATGACGTTTTTTCCAAGTTTGGTGCTTCCTGAAACACCGCTTTGTGCTGCGATCACGGTATTGGAACCTATTTCAACGTTGTGTGCGATCTGGATCAGGTTATCGAGTTTGGCACCTTTCTTTATCAAGGTAGATCCGATCGTGGCCCGGTCGATGGTCGAGTTCGATCCGAGTTCCACATAATCTTCAATGACGACATTGCCCATTTGCGGGATCTTTTTGAAGCTGCCATCGCTCTGGGGAGCAAAACCAAAGCCGTCTGCTCCGATGACGGAACCGGCATGGATGACCACATGCTGGCCGATCTCGCAACGGTGATATATTTTAACGCCCGGATAAATAACGGTATGATCTCCGATGGAAACATCGTCCCCGATATAGGCCTGCGGATAAATCTTTACATGGTTTCCGATTTTTGCCCCCTGGCCGATATAAGCAAAAGCACCTACAAAAACCTGTTCCCCGATCGTGACAGACTGGGAAATAAAGGAGGGTTCCTGGATACCAGTCAGCTGCTGGTTCATCATCTCCTGGTATTTGGAAAGCAGGGAAGCAAAGGCCAGATAAGCATCCGGTACCCGAAGCAGGGTTGGGTTTATTTTTTCTTTCAGTACTTGGGATTCATTGACTATGACGATCGAGGCTTTCGTGCTGTATAAAAATTCCTCATATTTCGGATTGGCGAGAAATGCCAGCTGGCCTGCCTGCGCTTCTTCAATTTTTCCGAAATTGCTTACAACCACCTCGGGATCCCCTTCCAGTTTCCCCTGGATCAGCGCGGCTATCTGGGCGGCAGAAAATTGCATAGATAATGGTTTGGTACCGAGTCCTTAAAATTATTCCCGGGTCAGGTAACAAATATAGAATTTTTTAACGGCCGTCGACAAGCTCCGATGAATCAGGGCATTGTCTACCTGGGAGATGTCGCGAACCGTTTGGTCCTTAAACAGGATATTTATTTTTTCGTCGGTCTGATTATAGGTGGTGTTGGCATGTTCGCCGGTGAAAACAAAAAACGCCGCATCTTTTTCAGGGATATTTAAAATTTCTGCTGCTTCCTGAATGCGTCGGTTAACCTGGCTTTCTTCGATGGGTTCTACCTGCAGTTTGGCTTTTAACAAACGTCGGTTGATGAGCATGGCACTCAGGTTGGACAGGACTGGATCGGGATCCTTCATCCATATTTTTAAAGCACTCAAAATATCGTTGTCGTCCATGAGACTGAAAGCTTCCAACCATTCACTGGGATCCTGTGGAGCATGGGAAAGAAAAAAATCGAGGGATTCGGAGCCGGAAAAAAGGAATTCTCCGGCCTTAATTTTTTCTCTTGCCCGCTGAATGATTTTCACCAGCATGCTCTCGGCACTTACGACGGTTTTATGTAGGTAGACTTGCCAGTACATGAGCCTTCGGGCCACCAGGAATTTTTCAATGGAATATATTCCTTTCTCCTGCACCATCAGTTCGCCCTGGTGCACGGTGAGCATATGAAGGATCCGGTCGTATCCGATTACCCCCTCGGAAACACCGGTAAAAAAACTGTCGCGGTTCAGATAGTCCATTCGGTCCACATCGAGCTGACCGGAAACCAGCTGATGCAAAAACTTTTTGGGATACAGATTTGTAAATATGGCGATGGCCGTACTAAGCTGCCCATCCAGTTCTTCATTGAGCAGCTGCATCATTTTCAAAGAAACGGATTCGTGATCGAGGTTTTCGATCAGGACATTTTCCAGGGCATGGGAAAAGGGGCCGTGGCCGATGTCGTGCAGGAGTATGGCGATTTTCGCGCCGAGTTCTTCGGCTTCGGTGATGGCTATTCCTTTTCCTTTCAGGGAAGACAGGGCATTGCACATAAGGTGATATGCGCCCAGGGAGTGGTGGAGACGCGTGTGCACAGCACCGGGATAAACCAGGTTGGCAAATCCCATTTGTTGAATCCGGCGCAGGCGCTGATAAAATGGATGAGCGATCAGTTCCAGAATCAGTGGGTGGTCGATGGTAATAAATCCATAAACCGGATCATTGATAATTTTCTGCGAACCTTTACCCATATTGATTTTGTTAAAAGAAGTCATTCCAAGCTCCAAATTTAGGAATGACTGACTGATAAACTATCTTTAGAAATACGAAATGAACAATCATGGCATTAGGAACGATACTTTGGGTAGATGATGAGATTGACAGCCTGCAGTCGCATATTATTTTTTTACGAAACAAAGGATACGATGTCAATGCGATGACCAATGG
>JABDAN010000088.1:0-1538 GCA_013289175.1 Bacteroidota bacterium | reverse complement strand
GGCTTGGATGCAATAGATTTTGTAAAGGAAAATCCGGTGGATGTGGTGCTGCTCGACGAAACCATGCCGGGCATCAGTGGGCTGGAAACCCTGGCCAAAATCAAAGAAGCCAATCAGCAGATCCCCGTAGTGCTGATCACCAAGAATGAAACGGAGAATCTCATGGATGAAGCCATCGGCCGCCAGATCACCGACTACCTGATCAAACCCGTCAATCCCAACCAGGTACTGCTCAGCCTAAAAAAAATAATTGACAACCGCAGACTGGTGGCGGAAACCACCACTACAGCCTATCAGCAACAGTTCCGGGAACTTTTCATGGCGCTCAGCAACAACCCCGATTATACAGAGTGGATGGATCTTTATAAGAAGCTGGTATTCTGGGAGCTGGAAATGGAAAAAAGCAACAGTCCGGAAATGCAGGAAGTTTTTCAATCCCAGAAACAGGAGGCCAACAATGAGTTTTTCAAATTTATTTCTAAAAACTACAGCAAGTGGGTCTCTCCCAAATCCAGCGATACGCCCGTGATGAGCCACAACCTTTTGCGAAACAAGGTTTTTCCGAATCTGGAAAAGGGCGTGCCCCTGTTTTTTGTGCTGATCGATAACCTGCGTTTTGATCAATGGAAAGCCATTCAGCCAATATTTGCGCAGAATTTTCGCATCCAGGCCGAGGAAACTTTTTACAGTATCCTGCCGACCGCTACCCAATATTGCCGGAATGCCATTTTCGCGGGCCTGATGCCTGCAGACATCCAGGTACAATATCCACAGCAATGGAAAAATGATGACGAGGACGGCGGTAAAAATCTGGCAGAAGAAGAATTTTTTCGGGGCCAGTTGAAACGCCTGAAAATGGAGCATTTAAAAACCTCTTATACCAAAGTGCTGAATCATCAGGCAGGTCAGGACCTGGTAAACAATATACTCAACCTGATGAGCAACGACCTGAACGTCATTGTCTATAATTTTGTGGATATGCTCAGCCATGCCAGGACAGAAATGGAAGTGCTCAAGGAGCTGGCCAGCGATGAAGCCAGCTACCGCAGTATCACGGCCAGCTGGTTTGAACACTCCCCCCTGCACCAGGCGCTGAAAAAAATCTCCGACAAAAAAATGACGATTGTGCTCGCTACCGACCACGGCAGCGTCCGGGTGAAAACGCCCTATAAAGTGATCGGCGATAAACAAACCACAACCAACCTGCGTTATAAACATGGTCGCAACTTAAATTATGAGCCCAAGGAAGTCCTGGCATTTAGGGACCCGAAGGAAGCAGGACTTCCCGTTCCCACCATCAATTCTTCCTTTATATTCGCCAAAGGAGATGGTTTTCTTTGTTATCCCAATAACTATAATTATTTCGCGAATTATTACAGAAATAGTTTCCAGCATGGTGGGGTAAGCATCGAAGAGATGATCGTGCCGGTTATCAAAATGGTGGGAAAAGTGTAGGTTCTTCGAAGGCCGGATGCATGGGGTTCGACCCAGAAGGATTCCAGGGACAGAGCCGTCTTTCGTCAGTGATTTGTGGATAA
>JABDAN010000087.1 GCA_013289175.1 Bacteroidota bacterium | reverse complement strand
AGGAAGACAATCCCAATATCAAGTTCAATCCTTTTTCCGGCTATCTTCCCAAACCCAACTGGAGGGTTACCTACAACGGTCTCACCCGGATTAAAGGACTGGAAAAAATATTTACCAATTTCAGTATTACCGATGGTTATACCAGTACCCTGAGCATGAACAGTTTTAACTCAAACCTTAATTTCCAGGATCCTTTTGGAATCCGCCAACCTGGATTTATTGACACACTGACGGGAAATTTTGTGCCCTATTTTATGATTCCCAATATCACCATCAGTGAACAGTTTGCTCCCCTCATTGATATGGATATGCAATTTGTTAATCAGTTGCAGGCGAAGTTCAGTTTCAGTAAATCCCGGATCCTGAGTTTGAGTTTGATCGACTACCAGATGAGCGAAAGCCAGAGTACGGAATATGTTTTCGGTCTGGGATTCCGCAAACGCGGTGTGCCGCTTCCCTTCCATATTAAGATAATGGGCAAAAACGGATTCACCAACCGGTTGGAAAATGATTTGACATTCCGTCTGGACATGAGTTTCCGAACCGACTACACCACCAACAGTTATTTGGATCAGAATGCTTCGGTTCCTGTGGGCGGTCAGAAGGTCGTGAGTATTTCACCATCGATCAGTTATGTTGTCAACAACCGGATTAATTTGAAATTGTATTTTGATCAGCGGCGAACGGTACCATTTATCTCCAGTTCACCACCTGTGACCACCACCCGTGTCGGTGTGGAGATCCGAATTTCCCTGGCGGAAATGGCAGCGCAAACCCCCAAGCCCAAATAAGTTGACCCCCGAAGCACCAGCGGTGGGAGAATGACCATATTGGCAGCATGCAAATAATTCCTTCGGGCCGGCTGGTACAACTCAAACCGGTTCCTTAAACAGGTAAAAAGAATTGGCCTGCGCCAGGCAAGTGACTTCCAGTTCGTTGATGCAAACATGGGAAGGCAGGGAAGCGGTATAAAAGACAATGTTGGCAATGTCTTCGGCGTGCAGGGGCTCATACCCTTCATAAACTTTTTTTGCTTCAGCCGCATTTTGCTTGAGTCTTACCAGAGAAAATTCCGTTTCTGCTGCACCGGGATGGATAACGGTCACTTTTATTTTGTGGGCCAGCAGGTCTATACGCATCGATTCAGAAATGGCCTGAACGGCGTGTTTGGTGGCGCAATAAACGTTTCCTTTTTGATAAACCTGCTTGCCGGCGGTAGAACCGATGTTGATGATATGGGCATTTTTTTGTTTCATCAAATACGGGAGAACCGCTTTAGAGACATATAAGAGTCCTTTGAGGTTGGTGTCGATCATGGTCTCCCAATCATCCAGCGAGGCTTCATCAAAATTGTCCCGGCCGGCAGCCAGTCCTGCGTTGTTGAGTAAAATATTGATATTTTTCCACTGCTCGGCTAAGTTTTGGAAAGCCGCTTCCACGGCCGATCTTTTTTGAACATCCAGGGGAAGAACCAAAACCTGATTTCCAAATTTTTCTTCCAAGGTGGTTTTTAAGGATCGAAGTTTTTCTTCCCTTCTGCCAACAAGAATCACGTCATAATGGTTGGCTGAAAAAATGTTGGCACAAGCTTCGCCAAACCCCGAACTGGCGCCGGTGATGCAAATGATTTTTTTCACGCTGTATTATTTTTTGTTGAAAGAAAATTAGCGGACAAGGACCATGGTTCCACTTTTCGTGACCAGCTTGCCGGTATAATCCATTCCCTGCACCATCCATACATAACCTCCCGTATCCTGCGGGATTCCGTTGAGGTTCCCGTCCCATCCTTTTCCCATCTGGCTTGTACTGAAGACCAGCATTCCGCTTCGGTTGTAAATTCGGAAATATTCGAGTTTAGAAATACCCACCGGAATGGGTCTGAAAATATTATTGGCAGGGCCAGCGGGTGTAAAGGCATTCGGTACAAAGATATCCGGCTGCGTGGTGAATACCTTAATGTTAATCGTGTCATAGGCAAAACATCCTTCTTCCGTAAAAGTTTTCATCACGTAGGTTTGGTTCTGGTTCAAGATGGCGATGGGATCGGGGATGTCACTGCGGTTCAAGGCGAAACTCGGAGTCCAAAGAAAGGCAGGTGCACCCGAACCTTGCAGTTGTAGTGGCTGACCAGCAACGATGGAGGTATCGTTTCCTGCAAAGGCCAGAATTTTTGGACGGACCGTGATGATCACCTGAGAGATTCCGGGTTTGGGGCATCCCAGGGTATCGTAGACCAGCAATTCATATAAGATGGTTTGCAGGGGATAAGCCAGGGGATTGAGGATATCCGGATTACTCAGATTGGTAGAAGGGGCCCAGGCAAATCGGATGCCTTTGGCCGTGGCTTCAATCTGGGCCGTATCCAGATAACAGATAAATGTATCCGCTCCCGCTTTGGAAAAGGGGTAGGGGACCGTGCGGATATTAAGACTTCCCGAGGTAAAACATTTACCAATGCTGGCGACAACGTTGTATGTGGTCGCGCCATTTGGAAAGGCCCGCGCATCTTTGATGGAAGGATCTTCAATGGTAGCGGGCGGTGACCAGACAAAGTAAAGTCCATTCCCCGTGGGATGAAAAACCACCGTATCCCCGGCACAAATCGTGGAGTCGTTCCCCGCGAAAAGAGTCACGTGATCGACTACACGAACCAGCATAGAATCCTGGTTTATGCACCCGGATTGATCCAGGGTCGCGGTATAATAGGTAGTGGTCTGTGGATGCACCCAGGGATCCGGCGTGTTGGCTCCGACCATTTTGGCGGAGGGAGTCCAGGTAAAATTTCCTGTACCCTGAACCTGCAACTGAAGGGTATCGATATTACAGATAAGTGTATCGCGAAAAGGGAAAAAGATGGGTGGTTTTAAGGTCATATCAACCATCCGGGTTACGGTATCCAGACAACCTTTGGTACTGGAAACAATCAAACTCACCTGTTTCATACCCGTGTCGCTGTATTTCCAGGATGGATTGGGCAGGGTCGAACTGTCGGCCGTCTGGCTGGCATCCCCGAAATTCCAGTACCAGGAAGATACCTGGCCGTATTTTGATTTGGTGGTATCGGTGAACAAAACCGGATTGAGCACACAGGTGCCCAGATTGGTAAATCCAGGGAAAAAGCCGGGAAAGACACTCATCTGTGTAGTGGCACTGTCACTGCAATTCTCTCCCTTGTTTACATAGAATTTGACTGTATAGACACCGGTATCCGGAAAAGTATAGGTCGGACTGGCCAGCGTACTGGTATCCGATGAACTGTCGGGTACGCCAAAATCCCAATAGTAACTGTGGATCAGCGGCGTGGAAGAAGCTTCGTTGTGAAAACTAAAATCAAATCCATTGCAGGTTATATAATTTGGATCCAGGTCCGCCGTGGGAAAATCGCACCGGTCATCCACATGGAGGATAAAATCTTTCCGGTTGGCGGAAACAAAAACACCCGCCCGGTATTCTCTAATCAGTACGCAGACCACATAATCTCCTCCGACCGGAGCAATACCCGAAATCATGCCCGTCTTAGAATTGATGACTACATTTCTTCCAAGCGGTTGGGTTCCGGAAAATCCATAGCTGTAGTGGAGCGGAACCCAGGCAGACGGCGGCGGAGGATTGGCTACTATCGGATTGGTGGTATCTCCACCGTTGTATCCGGATGCAAATTCATAAGTCAGGGAATCGTGGTCTTGATCGGTGGCGCTGTAATCTAGTTTAAATCGTTTTCCCTGGCATATGAGGGTCGTATCCTTGATTCCAAAATCCGGGTTTGAATTGACGCCCGAAGTGCCGATGGAAGAGCTGCCCTGAATCTGGCAGAAATAAGAAGCGCCTACATTGATATCCGGAGCAATATTGCGGATTCCGTCGATGCGGCAGCATCGTTGATATATGATCATATAACCGGTGGGATCTTTGGGGAGGTCAACCTGAACAGTAAATTCACGGATCCAATAACATACCGGAGATGGATTGACGATGCAGGGATTGGGTTTGCTCAGATTGATCATATAACTGCTGCTCAGATTGGCCGTCAAAAAATTGACCAGGGCATTGTTCGATGTTTTATAAATCCCCAATACAACGCTTGACTCCACTTGTTGCAAAGTCGATTGGCAGCTGATATACAGTCTAAGACGGATTTGGTACCGGTCAGAATTGGGCTGCGTGGGAGAGGGGCCTATATAGGTATAATGGATTTCCCCGCCTTTAATATGTTTGGCGTATCCTGAATGGACCATCCCCAACAGGCAGAAAAATAAAAAAAGAGTCAGATAAGGTCGACGCACTATAAATGAACGACTTTGATTAAGAAAGAATCTGTTGAAGAAATGCGTCGATAAAAGCCTGACAAAGTGGGGTGTCTTCGATCATGCCCATGTGGGCTGTATGAGGAAGGATCTGGATATAGGAAATTTGTGGTATATGGCACTGCGCCAGCGCGTCTTGGATTGGTACTGCCTTGTCTAGTTCTCCCATTATAAATAATATTGGCCGGATGAATGATGCTAAAATGCGGGTCGTTGCCGGTCGGATTTTCATGGCCGACAGATACTGTACGAGAGAATCCGAAAAAAAGTTGGCGTAGCGGTCGATCTGTTTGAGAATTTCTTCCGGATTTTGTTTTGCAAACCCGTCGGAGTAAAGTCCTGGAATGGCCTGTTCGATAAATAAAGCCGAACCATATTTTTCAATGAAACGGATATTTTTTTCCCGCGCTTCTTGTTTTTCAGGAGAATCCGGGTAGGAACTGGAGTGAAACAGGCCCAGGGCAAGCAGTCTTTCGGGATATTTTTCTGCGAGCATCAAAGAAATATAACCACCCATGCTGTGACCAATCAGGACCATTTCCGGGATTTTTTCCTGTTCGACCACCGCAATCAGGGCCTGGGCAAAATCATCTAAGGTTGTGAGAGAATTGTTAAATTCAGAAAGACCACTGCCGGGAAGGTCGGGGAGGATCCATCGATAATTTTTTTCCAAACCCTTTAAAAGCGGATCCCATATCCTGCGGTCTTCCATAAAACCGTGGACCAGCATAACCGGCAGGCCGGTACCTCTGATCTCATATTCAAGCCGCTTGCCGCGAAACGAGATGCTTCTCGTCATGAGTGGGTTTTTGATATAAACATACACTACGGAAAATGATGATCCCAAGCAGGGGCAGGACAGCTGGATTCATCCGTTGCGTCCACCAGGGATATCCAATAGCCAACACCAGAGCCAGGAAAGCAGTTGCCAGGAAATAATATTTGATCCAGGCCGCTTTTTTTCTCATAAACCAAACGATGATCAAATGTGTAGGGAGTGCCCAAAGAATATTCATGTTGCTTCGGCATACATCATCCACCCGTCCTAGCCAGAGGTAGGCCATCAGGGCACCGATCAATCCTAGCAAACTAAAAAAAGTGATATCAAAAATCAGCAACCCGGTTTGAAAACCGGATTTATTTTGGTTTAAATAAACTACCACCACGCTCAACAGCAACAACATAAAAACCAAGAAAGGACTAAACCACTGCCTGCTGGTTTTGTTTTCCGCGAACCGGATAACGTCCATCCTTTGAAAGACCATGGCTTTTCTTCCCTCCTGCGCACCGTCCATCCCCCGGTATAAATAGTCCGGGAGGAAATGAATGGCTTCGGTATTGGTTACCTTTTGATCCAGCTTCGAACCCAGAAATAGATCAATTCCAAATTCAGACCATCGGTCCTGTTGCTTATCCAGGTATTCGTGAATCATGTCCCTGAAGGAAAGATCGGCGGGGTGAACGCCACCAGCGGGCAGGATATTTTTATAAACCAGCGGGGAATCAGTATTGTCTTCCAAGATCCTGGCTGCCCTGGTGGTGCAATTATCGGTATGAAAATGATATTGGTAAATCCTGTTTTGATCCAGGGTATTTTTTCTCAATGATTCATAGAGCCGAAGTTTTTCGGGGCAGTTTAGATTCAATATTTGCGCCACCACGTTTCTGTGTTCGTACTGATATTCCTGCATGAAACTGTCCATGGGCTCAGCGGACAGCGAGTAATTCATGATCCCGTTGGTAAAATTGACGTAGAACAATGGATCGGTGTCGTCAAAAGTTCCGTAATTGTAAACGATGTCCATTCCGCGTCGTGTGTCCTGCACCCGGATAGCCGTATGGCCGAAGATGGAATAAAGATCGGTGCCCGGTGCACAGGTCAGTAAGCTAATCTCCAGCGTACAGGAGTCTGTTTTTGTCTGCGCCCAGATCAACGGACTGCACAGGAGCAATAAAATAAAAACAGCCGTCCGCTTCATCGACATTTTATTTTGGAAAATTGCAATGCATTTAGCGGCTGTAGTTCGGCGATTCCCGGGTGATCTCAATATCGTGAGCGTGACTTTCCTGCATGCCCGCATTCGTGATTTTTATAAACTGCGCACCTTGTAGGGCTGCAATATTTTTTGCACCACAGTAACCCATACCCGCTCTCAATCCACCCACGTATTGCTGTACTACTTCGCTGAGATTTCCCTTAAAGGCTACGCGGCCTTCAATTCCTTCGGGAACGAGCTTTTTTATTCCATCTTCCACGTCCTGAAAATACCGGTCGCTACTGCCTTGAGTCATGGCGCCGAGAGATCCCATACCGCGGTATTGTTTGAATTTTCTGCCTTCATAAATGATGGTTTCGCCGGGGCTTTCTTCCGTTCCGGCAAAGACACTTCCCATCATGACCACATTTGCACCGGAGGCAATGGCTTTAACCAGATCTCCGGTATAACGAATGCCTCCGTCCGCAATAAGGGGTATGCCCAATGGTTTCAAAACGGAAGCTGCCTCTAAAATGGCAGTGATCTGGGGAACTCCAGCACCGGTCACGATCCGGGTTGTGCAGATCGAACCTGGACCCACCCCGATTTTCACGGCGTCTGCACCCGCTGCTGCCAAAGCTTTGGCACCCGCCGCGGTTCCGACGTTGCCTGCGATGACTTGTAGTTTTGGAAAATTCTTTTTTACTTTTTTTAATGCCTCGATCACTCCGGTATTGTGTCCGTGTGCACTGTCCAGGCAAGCGATGTCTACGCCGATTTGTTGCAAGGCAGCCGCCCGGTCCAGCAAATCCTGTGTGATTCCCAGGGCAGCGCCTACCCGGAGTCTGCCAAAATCATCTTTGACGGCCAGGGGAAAACTGGAAAGCTGCAGGATATCCCGGTAAGTGATCAGGCCGATCAATTTTCCAGATTTACTGACTACCGGAAGTTTTTCAACCTTGTGTTTGCGCAAGATCGCTTCTGCCATTTTCAGATCGGTTCCTTCGGGAGCCACAATCAGGTTCTCCTTGGTCATCACTTCCCGGATCTTTCTTTTCCGGTCGTCTTCGAAACGCAGATCCCGGTTGGTGAGTATACCCACCAATTTCTGATGATTGTCGATAATGGGTATACCGCCGATCTTATTTTCTTTCATGAGGGTTAGGGCATCTCCGATGGTAGCTTCCGGATGAAGGGTGATGGGATCGATGATCAGACCACTTTCACTTCTTTTCACCTTACGCACCTGTTCCACCTGTTTTTCGATGGGCATATTTTTATGCAAAATTCCCATACCCCCTTCTCGGGCCAGGGCAATGGCCAGGGTTGCTTCGGTCACGGTATCCATGGCGGCCGACAGCATGGGAATATGTAAAGTTATTTTCTTGGTTAGACTGGTCCTTATATCGGTTTCCCGAGGCAGTACTTCTGAATGAGCGGGTAACAACAAGACATCGTCGAACGTGAGACCTTCACCGAAAAATTTGGGGGGGATGGGTGCTTTGGAGGAATTTATTCTTGCCATGTGCAAAGATAGTGCAAGGGATAAATTGCTCCCAAATCCAATTTCTCCGAGCGCTGAAAGGCTGCTGCAGACGACATTTTCTTTGGGATGGGCGTGGCGTGGGATGATCCTCGTTAGGCCCTGAGCACGAGGCTTTAAGTGATTCGGCAACGAGAGAGGTCACGGGTCTGCGGGTTAATTTACCTGCAAGACTTTCAATTCCGTGCGTCTGTTTTGCGCCCTGCCGCTTTCTGTCGTATTGGGTCCGACCGGTTCAGATTCGCCATACCCTTTGAAAGACAGCCTGCGCGGGTCAATCCCTTTTGATTTAAGATAGTTCACCACGGATTTGGCGCGGTTTTGCGAAAGCAGCAGGTTGTCCTGGGGTTTTCCCACATTGTCGGTATATCCGTTTATTTGAATAAACAGTCCGGAATTCTCCTTGAGTAATTTCACCACATCATCCAGTTCAATCTGGGATGCAGGTTTTAGTTCATATTGGTTGACTTCGAAAAAAATATTTTTTAGAATGATTCGGGCATTCGCTTCGATCGGTTGTAGGGGAATATCCATCTGATAGACAGAATCGGCCGATGGATTGCTCAGCATAAAATTTTCTGAAAAAAACAAATACCCTTTTCGATTTACATTGAAGGCGTAGTCCTTTCCCAGGGGCAGGGTAGTCAGGTAATTCCCAGTTTCATCGGTCTGCAGTTTGCTGACGATCCGTTTACTAGCCAGGTCTCCCAGCTCGACGGAGGAGGGAAGTCCTTTCCCGGTTTTTTTATCGAACACTTTTCCTTTTATCCAGATTGTTTTGGCAGGCCGGACGTCTTCGCGCAGTTCAAAAGTGTAGAGGTCTAGCTGACCTCGGCTGTCGGAGCGGTCGCTGGCATAATAAGCCGTTTTTCCATCAGCGGCTACCACCAGACTGCCTTCATTTTCGATCGTGTTGATGGGGTACCCGAGATTTTCTGGAGTGCCCCATTCACCGGTGGGTGTTTTGTGAACGACAAAAAGATCGTCACCTCCGTAGCCTTGCAACCCATTTGATGTGAAATACAGGGAACTGTTGTCAGCATGGATAAACGGCGCACTTTCGTCTCCGGCCGTGTTTATCGAAGGACCCATATTTTCAGGTGGGGACCAACGACCGTTTTCCCCTCGGTGACTCACATATAAATCATTCCCGCCATAACCGCCCGGTCGGCTGCTCGCAAAGTATAAGTCTCTTTTATCCGGGGAGAGCGAGGGGGCCGATTCCCAAAATTCGGTATTGAAATTAGGGCCCATATTTTCCGGTGCACTCCATCCCTGGGGTGTAAGAAAAGAAATAAACAAATCACAACTTCCAAAACCGTTCTGAAAATTGCACCCGGTAAAAATCAGCCATTGGCCATCCTGGGAAATGTTGAGTGCGCCTTCGTTGTTCTCGCTGTTGATGTTTCCAGCCAAAGGTCTGGCGAAAGTCCAACCGGTCGCCGTGCGATCGCTTTCATAAAAATCTTCATTGGTTCCATGCACTCTTCTGGTAAATACCAGGTGCTTCCCATCCAGGCTGATGGTGGGAAAATATTCGGAAACCGGCGTATTGATGGAATCTCCCATATTCACCGGTTCAAACTTATAGGTAGAAAGATTTTTTTTTGCAGCATAGTCGATCGCGAAC
>JABDAN010000086.1 GCA_013289175.1 Bacteroidota bacterium | reverse complement strand
TGGTCGAAATGCTTTTGTAAGATCCTTTGAGCATCTCCCGTTCTGTGATTTTCCTGCGCCTCCAGGGAGTATAGGGTTTGCATTATTTTAACCCTGATATTTCGTCTCGTAATCATGTTTAAGAACTTTGCTTATTTGCGGCTGCGAAGATACGGAATCGACAGTTTCTTTTTCAAAGTATTCCATACCGGAAGGACGTCGGGAGATAACTGGAAAAGCAGTGCGCCTCCCGCGTACAGGATCAAAAACAGCAGGCTTCGAAGCGCCATGGCGGCAAACCCGTGCATGTGTCTGAAAGAAATATAGGAAATATAGTATCCAAAAAGAGCCAGCAATAGGGTCAGGGCGGTTTTGATATTGAAGGGTTGCATTCGGAATTTTCTGAGAAGAAAACCATAGCGGATGGCGTTGTAGACGGTATAGGAAGTCAGTGTCGCAATGGCAGGACCGACCACTCCCAGTTTTTTTGCCAGAATATAATTCAGCGGCAGCGTCAGGGCCAGCAGGATCATTCCGGTAACAAATTCAAAACGCCAAAAGGTTGAAGTTCCGATGATCTGTGAATTCACGCCGGTACCCATATCAATGATCCGCCAAAGGCCCAGGAATAAAAAAACCGGCTGTGCTTGAACATAGGCAGGCTGCAGGTGGAAATTTTTTACTCCATCCGTAAAATTGATCCAGATCAAAACAAAAATACCGCAGGCAAAGATGAGCTGGTTGATGGAGGAGCGTTGATAAATGCGGGCGATCTTATCGAAGTCTTTGTCTTTCCAGGCACGCGACAGGTGGGCGATGGAAGCAGCCACGATTCCCCGCTGAGGTGCCTGGATCAGGCTGGCAATATTCTGAGCGAGGGCAAAGATTCCCGCCCATGCCAGTCCGTCGGGAATGACTGCGGTAATGACGATTGTATCAAATACAAAGGCGATATTTTGAATTAGTCCGCCACTCCATATAAAGGAACACAGCAGCAGGATTTTCCGGAAAAATTTTCTTGATACACGGCTGATGCGAAGCGTCAGATGTATCTCGCCGGAACGAATGAGGAGGACCAACAGGATCAGGGCCAGCAAAATATAAGTAAGGGAAAATAATTTGATAAATAAATCAAAACTCTTGATCAGGTGCAGGAAAAAAAGAATGGCCAGGGCCGAAGTGATCAGGCGGAAAAACAATTCTCTCAGGAAACTGGTCAGCACTGATTTTCTTAGTTGCCAGGCATATGCTTCCAGAATAGAATACATCGTAAGTCCAAAGCCCAGGGGGAACGTCCAGCCATAATATTTTACAAAATCCGGGGAATTGGCAGAAAATTTCCGGACTACCAGGTCTTTGAAAATATAAGCTGCCGCCAGGACCATGATGAAACCCAGCAGGGAGGTCACAAAAGCCCAACCCATCATGTCGTTGTCCTTTACAGTCAGATTGTCCTGATAATAAGGATAAAATTTGTAGATATAGGCCTGCATGCCCAGGTTGGCGAAGGAATTGATAATATTGGCCATGGCCATCATGGTACCATACAATCCGTATTCGGACGGGCTGAATCCACCCTGTCGGGTAAAAAGATAAGTGTTTAAAAAACCCAGCGCAAAGCCGAGATAAATGATACCAGATGAGAGAATACTTTGCCGCCGAATGGTGCTCATGCCGAATTGTTGCCTTACAAAGATGGAGGATTTGCATCAAATCCCTCGGGGTGAATGCGAATGATCAGTAATCTATGGGCCCGGAAGTTCCATCAATTGACCTGTCGGGAGACGACATAAAAATTGCGGTCGACCAGGAGTTCCGGTTTTGTCAAATTCGATATCCGCTCTTTTTTCCATTCGGTTGTCGGTTTCAACCAACGACGCCCGTTCACATCCACCAGTACAGCCATGTTAAAATCGGGATTGCAGTTTGTCCATCGGTAGCTCAAGTTTTTATCTTCAAACTTGTATTCCAATACCGGTATATTTTTTGAACGCAGGTACTGGTTGAATACCGGTGTAAAGTCTATCCCGGAGATTTTGTTGAAATAATTTTGAATGTCCTCAGCTGTTACCGTCTGATGATAAAAATTCTGGTTCAGACCGCGCATGATCTTACGGAATACCTCTTCATCATGTATCACCTGGCGGATGGTATGAATCATGTTACCCCCTTTATAATATTCATCAGTTCCTTCCGGTCCGTGATTCACACCATAGTACTGGATAATCGGATAGATGTTTAAAATACTTTTGCGGGTACCGATGCAATAGTCGTCGCCCGCATTTTTTCCAAAATAATGGCCGGTATATAAGGTTTCGCTGTAGTTGGTAAAGGATTCATGTATCCACTCGTCGGCCAGGTCTTTACACGTGATATTATTGCCGAACCACTCATGGCCACTTTCGTGGACGATGATAAAATCCCATTTCAAACCCCAACCGGTTCCGGAAAGGTCCTTTCCGAGATAACCCTCGAGAAAATGATTTCCATAAGCGATATTGCTTTGGTGCTCCATACCTAGGTGGGGAGACTGAACAAGTTTATATCCATCTTCATAAAAGGGATAGGGGCCAAACCAGTATTCAAAACAACTCAGCATGGAGTCCACGACCGTAAAATGTTTGAAGGCCTTCTTCAGGTCATAATCAAGAACCCAGTAATTACAATCCAGGGTACCCTTTTGACCATAAAAATTTTTGTGCCAGGTAACATACTTACCGATATAGGGGATGATATTATAATTATTGATCGGATTGACCACCCGCCATGTCCACCCGGTCAAATGATTGCCCGCAGGAAATTTTTGTACCAAGCGTCCATTGCCGACGCCTACCAGGGTATCGGGAATGATCATGGTCAACGTGGCGCCGCTGTCGGGTTCATCCCCTAGATAATCTTTACAGGGATACCAGACGCTGGCACCCGTGCCTTCGCAGGCCACGCTCATCCAGGGTCTGCCCAGGGAATCCCGGGTAAAAATAAACCCACCATCCCAGGGCGGCTTGACAGCAATCTTCGGAAAACCGTGATAATACACGGTGAGTTTGCGTATGCAGCCGTTGCAATTTTCCAAAGAATGCTGTTTATTTACGGACTGCTCGGTAAGCGTGCTGACATGGAAAGCGTTTCCTTCTCTAATAAATGTTAATTTTTGACCGTCCTGCACCATGCTGTCGATCTCCAGAGGTTCCTGCAAGTCGATTTGAATAATTCCCCGTTGTTTGGAATAGGAATTCTTGGAATGGTTGGTTTCATCCGAATCCCGGTAAGTAATGGTATTGGTTCCCACGATGGACTTATGGTCAAAGTCAGGCGTAAAAGAAATTTCATATTTTAATACATTATACTGACGTTCTGCATTCATGGATCCCCGCAGCGTATCGGCATGGGTAAAATGAAGGCTGTCCAACTGGGCGGAAGCAGTAGTCAAAAACAGGGTGCAGGCGAAATACAAAACAGAAATCCTTTTCGCAGGATGAATCATAAATACGATTTTCGTAACCGGATGAGAAAATTCTTTATTACAGGCAAGGTCATAATATTTTTTTTAATAACCTTTTTTTTACTCGCCGCCTGTCACTCCCATCAGGCCATCGATAAAAAAACTTTTCGTTACAATGAGCCCACGGGTATCGCCAGCCTGGATCCGGCTTTTGCAAAAAACCAGTCCATCATCTGGCCTGTTCATCAGCTCTACAATACCCTGGTACAGACGGACAATCGGCTAAACATCATTCCTTCCCTGGCCAAATCCTGGGAAATTTCTGAGGATAAGAAAACCTATCTGTTCCATCTTCGCCAGGATGTTTTTTTTCATGACAACGATGCATTTCCTGGAGGTAAGGGCCGGAAGATGAAAGCCGCAGACGTTGTCTATAGTCTCTCGCGGTTACTGGATAAAAAAACGGCCAGCAGCGGCGCCTGGATTTTTAACGAAAGAATTTCCGGTGTCGAGGCATTCCTTGCATTGGATGATTCCAGTTTTGAACTTCGGTTACTGACCCCTTTTCATCCGATGCTTGGACTACTGAGCATGAAATATTGTTCGGTTGTGCCTTGGGAAGTAGTCGAAAAATATGGAAAGGATTTTCGCAGTCATCCCTGTGGAACCGGTCCATTTCAGTTTAAAAGTTGGGAGGAGGGACAAGACCTGATTTTTGTTCGGAATGAAAACTATTTTGAAAAAGACAGCCTGGGCAACCGGCTTCCCTACCTGGATGCGGTTAAGATCAGTTTTTTTGATAACCGCGCCACAGAGTTTTTATTGCTGCAGCAGGGCCGGCTGGATTTCATGAATGATGTCGATCCTTCCTTCAAAGATGAAGTCCTCAACAAAAAAGGAGAATTGAAAAAAGATTGGATCGGCAGGATTCAACTTTTTAAGAGTCCCTATTTGAATACCGAATACCTGGGAATCGTAGTAGACAGCAGTATTCCAGCGGTGAAAGCGTCCCCCTTGCGCCTGTTGAAAATCCGGCAGGCCATCAATTATGGATTCGACCGCAGAAAAATGATGATGTACCTGCGCAATTCTATCGGAACACCGGCAGAAAGTGGGTTTATCCCGACGGGACTACCCAGTTTCGATTCATCCATCGTACATGGGTATCATTATGATCCCCAAAGAGCCCGGCAGCTGCTTGCCGAAGCGGGTTTTCCAAACGGGCAAGGGTTGGGTGTGTTGACCCTTAAAACCATTGATATTTATGCCGATCTGGCCAGTTTCATTGCCCGGCAATTGGAAGAAATCGGTATCCGGGTGCAAGTGGATATCACCCAGAAAAGTCTTTTGCTCGAAGAAACCGCCAAATCACAGGCCTTGTTTTTCCGGGCGAGTTGGATTGGCGACTATCCCGATGCAGAAAACTATTTGAGTGTATTTTATTCTGAAAATCCGGCCCCTCCAAACTATACCCGGTATAAAAATCCGGCATTCGATCTGCTTTACCGTCGTGCTCTGATGGAAAACAACGACAGCATCCGTTACGGACTTTACCGGGAAATGGACCAGCTGGTTATCCGGGATGCGCCGGTCGTTCCGCTTTGGTATGACCAGGTTATCCACCTGGTCAACCCCTCCGTCAGTGGCTTTGAAGCCAATGGCCTAAACCTGCTCGAATTGCGTCATACACGGATTCGATAATCTGCACAGATATGGGACGGCAGCTTATCTTTGCGCGATCCGAGAGGATTTATTGGTGTACTATGACGGAAAACCAGATCAGAAGCCTTCAGCAAACGGCTGCTTTTATTAAGAAATCATATCCCCATCAACCCTCCATTGGCATCGTTCTGGGCAGTGGTATCGGAAATCTGAGTCATGAAATAGATATTGAATTTCAGATTGATTATTCTGCCATTCCTGATTTCCCGGTTTCTACAGTTGCCGGACATGGTGGTCAGCTGATTTTCGGCAATATGGAGGGGAAAAAGATCGTGGCCATGGCCGGTCGTTTTCACTATTATGAGGGGTATGCCCCGGATCAAGTGGTGTTTCCCGTAAGGCTCATGTTTTTTCTCGGGGTCAAAACGCTCTTGCTTTCCAATGCAGCCGGCGGGATGAATCCGGCCTTTAAAGTGGGTGACCTGATGATCATCACGGATCATATCAGTTTTTTTACCGTAAATCCGCTGATTGGCCCCAATGCAGAAAACCTGGGGGCCCGGTTTCCGGATATGAGTGAGCCCTACAAAAAACACCTCATAAAAAAAGCCCTATCGATTGCCACGCAAAACAAGATAGTGGTTCACCAGGGGGTATATGTGGGTGTAACCGGACCCACCTTTGAAACCAGGGCTGAATACAAATTTCTGCACCTGGCCGGTGCCGATGCCGTCGGTATGAGCACCGTACAAGAATCCATTGCCGCCGTTCATCTGGGGATGGATGTTTTTGCCATGAGCATCATAACGGATATGGGCATACGGGACGAAGACAACAAAATTACCCACGAGGAAGTATTACATGAAGCCCGGCTTGCCGAACCGCGGCTGACAGCCATTTTTAAAGGGTTGGTCGGTTCCATATGAATATTAACGTTTTATCAGTCGTCAGCCCAAGCGGAATGGTTAATTTTCAGGCAAATTCATGGACTCAGAGAAGCGGCATGAAAGGAATTCTTTTAATCATAGTCATCATGGCCGGTTTTTTGGCAGCCTCGGGACAATCCAATCCCATGAATCGATTCCGGGGCATGGGCGGTGGGGGAGGGAAGGATTCGCTCCAACATCGAAAAGATGACACGATGAGCATCACCTACCGTTTCCTGGATTCCAGCCGCCTGTTAAAAATGGATTCTGAAATTTATAATTTCTACCTGCGCTACCCATTGCCCCCTACCTATGTGGATTTCGGCAACATCGGTACAGCTTCTCACAGCCTCATTTTTAATCCTTTTATGAAACCCGGATGGGATGGAGGATGGCATGCATATGATCCCTATGTTTTTACCAATGAAAACGCCAAATTCTACAATACAACCAAACCGTATTCAGAGCTGGATTATCTGTTGGGCACCAATTCGGAGCAGATGATCAACGTCGTGCATACGCAGAATATCACGCGCAACTGGAATTTTTATTTTCAATATCGCCTGATCAATTCGCCGGGAACCTATGGGAACCAGAACACCAATCACAACAATTATAATTTTACTTCCTGGTATCAATCCAAAAACAAACGCTATCAGGCCTTTCTGATTATGATGGGCAGCAAACTGGAGTCTTCAGAAAGTGCGGGAATTCAAAACACAGCTGACCTGGATTCAGCCTCTTATACTAACCGGTTTACCATTCCTACCAATATTGGAACTTCGCAGGCTTATGCCAATGTAAACAATCCTTTCGGCACGCAAATTTCAACGGGGACTTTTTATACTACCGGTTTTTTTACCCTGCGACAGCAGTATGATATTTTTGGATTGAAGGACTCCCTGGTAACGGACTCGGTAGTCATTCCCATTTTTTATCCAAAATTACGGGTGGAGCAAACCATCAACTATTCGACCTTTCATGAAACCTTCAATGATTATTCTCCGAGTATTTATTATGTGAATAATCTGGATTTCGTGTCTACTCCGGATACCATACACCTCAGCGATCTCTGGCATAACCTGACCAATGATTTTTCCCTGTATTCATTTCCGGACTCCAGGAATTCACAACAATTTCTCAAAGCAGGCATTTCCTTTCAGACGATGAATGGAACCTATAATCAAGGCGAGCTTTCGCTGTACAACCTTTTTGTCCACGGAGAATACCGCAATAAAACCCGCAATAAAAAATGGGATATAGAGGCTTTCGGCAATTTCTATGTGAATGGATACAATGCCGGTGATTACAATGTTTATATCAGTCTTCAGCGGCAAATCAGTAAAAATCTGGGAAACCTGCAGGTTGGATTTGAAAATGTAAACCGTTCGGTTTCCATGGCCTGGACCAATCAAAGCAGTTTTGGATTTGGAGTATCCCAGGCATTTAATAAGGAAAATGTAATACACCTTTTTGGCAGCATCATCCAGCCCAAACTGGGGCTTACCCTGTCAGGCAACTATTATCTGCTCAATAATTATCCCTATTTCACCAGTTATTATCTGGCGGCCCAGGAAACAAATCCCTTCAATGTGCTGGTTGTTTCGGCGGATAAAAGATTTGCCATCACCCAACACCTGATCCTGCGGGCCCTGGTAGTATTGCAAAAAGAAGCGGGCGCATCGCCGGTCAATATTCCCCTCTTTGTAACCACCGGTCAGTTTGGATATGAAGGGAAACTGGGGTTGAAAAATTTAAACATTGCATTTGGCATACAATTCCGGTACTACTCGCCTACCACTGCTGATGGCTATTCTCCGGTGATCGGACAGTTCTTCACCCAGAATCAGACCCGGATTGCCGAACAGTTGCCGGATCTTACGGCTTATTTGAATTTCAGGATTAGAAGTTTTGTGGCTTATTTCCGAACCGAAAATCTCAATACCATGCAGGTTACTCCCGCGACCGGTTTTGGATTTACCAACAATAATTTTGTGGCGCCTTACTATCCAAATGCGGGACTGATCATCCGTCTGGGAATTTACTGGAGTTTCGTAAACTGAGTTTAATATCTATTTTTACATCATCATGGCTGTCTTGCATACCATACTGCGCTCCATTTCCCGTTTATTTCAGTCCTTATTCACCAAAAAAGATTGCTGCAAATGAACCGAATCTGTATTACCCTGTTCTTAATGGTTGTCAGTTTAAACCTGTTTTCACAAATGAGACCCGGACAAACCGCTGCTGAATTGTCTCTTCCTGACCTCAATGGAAAATCCGTATCGCTGGCTTCTTTGAAAGGGAAAGTGGTGTTGATTGATTTCTGGGCGAGCTGGTGCGGCCCTTGCCGGCACAACAATCCGAGACTGATCAAGCTATACAACAAATACCACGACAAGGGACTGGAAATTTATGGGGTGTCACTGGACGAGGATTTGGAGGACTGGAAAAAGGCCGTACACCACGACAAATTGAGCTGGATTCAGGTGATCGACGACAGAGGCTGGGCGGCCACTTCGGCTACGGCCTACGGAGTCGATATGATTCCTTCGTCTTTTCTCATAGACAGGCAAGGGGTCATCCGCAGCATGAATATGGAGGGACCGGAACTGGAAGTTAGTGTAAAGGATTTGCTGAAAGAGTAGTGTCCTTTTGCGGCTCGCAGGCAAGTGATTCGGTCTCGGTTTCCAGCGTTACATGTTGAATATTGAAATGCAGCAGCTGGTGCTTTATTTCTTTTTTTATTTTCTCCTGCGCCTCCATCCCGATTTCTTTGTTTAATACAACATGACCCGTGAGCGCATTTTCAGTTGTACTCAATGCCCAGATATGAATATGGTGAAAGTCCTGAACGCCATTCATTTTTTCAATGGCAGCCTGCACTGCCCGCAAATCGATTCCCTGCGGAACACCGTCCAAGGAAAGCCTTAAACTGTCGCGCAACAAATTCCAGGTGCTGAATACGATTACTACGGCTACCAAGATACCCAAAAGGGGATCTATCCAAAACCAGTGGGTATAGACAATCACGATGCCACCAATTACCAGGGCTGCTGAAACAACCGCATCAGAGAGAAGATGAAGAAATGCCCCTTTGATATTCAGGTCAGAATCTTTGTTTCTAAAAAAAAGCAGTGCGGTGGTCGCATTGATGAAGATTCCAATGCCGGCGACAATGGAAATCGTTTTGCCGGCAATGGGTTCGGGCAGGATCAGCCGGTGGATGGATTCGTAGAGGATGGCGCCAATGGAAACCAGCAAAATACCCGCATTCAACAAAGCGACCAGGACGGTGGTTTTTTTATAGCCATAGGTAAAAACAGTATTAGATTTCACCTTCATCATACGAAATGCGAAAAGCGACAATCCAAGACTTGCCACATCGGCCAGGTTATGGCCCGCATCAGAGAGAAGCGAAAGGGAATTGATGACCAAGCCCACCACGACTTCAATTATCACGAATGCCAGGTTCAGTATAATGCCTATAACAAATGCGCTGTTCACTGAACGAAGGGCGATCACCTGACCATGGGAATGGCCGTGGTGACTGTGATCGTGACCGGCATGACTGTGTGAATGGGCTCCTTCCATAAATCTCAAAGTTAGGGCTATTGGATAAGGTGAAAATTTGGTCTAGTTATAAAGCGGACTGGCGGCCATCATATTTAAGTCCATGTCTTTATAGTTTTTTATTTCATGATAGAGTGTATCCCTTTCCACCGGTTCGCGGTTCACCTGTTTGATCAGGGCAACCAGTTCGGTGGTAGACAAAGAAGGATGTTGTTCTTCCGAACCGGCCATGGAATAAATCCGTGTGGAATCATCGATGGTCCCGTCCAGGTCGTTGACCCCAAAGGATAAAGTCAACTGGGCACGCTGGCGACCGAGCATGGGCCAATAGGCCTTGATATGTGCAAAATTATCCATATAAATTCGGCTGACGGCATACAGTTTCATGTCTTCAATGACGGATGATTCTGAAATATCACGCATATCATTGTCCTTATTTCGGAATTTGAGCGGTATAAAAGTGTTGAAGCCGCCAGTTTCATCCTGCAATGCGCGGAGCCGATCCATATGATCAATGCGGTTTG
>JABDAN010000085.1:9913-10161 GCA_013289175.1 Bacteroidota bacterium | reverse complement strand
ACAAGAACCTGGATCATCATCCCTGGCTAACATTTATACCGGAAGGAAAAATAATTTCATGCTGTTTTAATATAGAACGAATAGCTGGTTTTGTTATTCTATGGGATAGATCCAAATAGTCCGTTGTTGATGCAGGTCATTAAAATCAGATCTATCCCATTAAAAAACCTGTAAAATAACCGTTACGTATTTATAAAACAAACCACTTCCCTCCTTTGGTATTTATATTTTGAGTTGTCAAAGTTGGT
>JABDAN010000085.1:0-9903 GCA_013289175.1 Bacteroidota bacterium | reverse complement strand
TTATCTTTCAAATCCGACTCACTCTGCGTAAAATATTTCATTATGGCAAAAAAGAGGAAGAACGAATTGATGTAGACGATGTGATTGGGTATTCCCTGGATAAAAATTACTATGCGCTAAAAAAAGTAGATTTATTTGTCAACAACCAATATCATTTATTGTTTGTAAAAAGAATCACGGGTGAAGATTCGAAGATTCAATTGTATGAATTATATGAATCAGGGAAAGGCAACGTGACTGGGGAGACTGAATATTCATATTTCATTTCCCTTTCCACATCCCTCCAGAATGAAACCATCAACACCAAGAGTATTAATCTTGTTCCAGATTTTGACTTTAAAATGAGTGAGTTGGTCTCAGACTGTCCCTCTCTGGCTGAAAAAATACTTAAAAGACAAAATGGGTACTTTATCCCTTTGCATTCCTTTAAAACTTTTAAACACAGGGATGTAATGCTTTTAATCATCAACGAATACAACCAGTGCAAATAGATTTATAGCTAAACTATCGGATAAGTTCTTTTTGTTATGAATGGATCTGGGTTAGAATCCTTGTTTTTGCAACCATGCCAAAGCATATTCAGCCACTTGCTTCCATCCGTGGTCCAGAACCAGTGAATGTCCGCGGCCTTCGAATAATTTAAATTCCGACACCACCGAAGGATTGTATTTTTTCAAGGAAGCTTTACCCAGTATGGCAGGAGCGATATGATCTTTTTCGCCGCCCGTAATCAATAGGGGCCCTCTTTGGCTATTCCTGGTATTCACCTTGGTTTCAGATCCAGCAATGCTGGCCAGGGCAGCTTGGAAAAGTGGCCTGGCGGGAGCAGGAATGGTCCAGCGATCATACAATTCCCGGGCTTCTGATTCAGGAAGCGCATTGGCAAATCCATACGTGAACTGACCCAAACTGAGGGAAACGGCTTTTTTAAAATTGAATGGATTTCCAAGCACCGGCAAAGAAGCTCTCAGGGCTGAAAAGTGCAACTGCCAAACTCCCTTGATGGGAGCGGGGTCAATGGCAATCCCTGCTGCTGCAATACCCTTTCCTAAAAGTACCTGAGTGATAAGGCCACCAAAAGAGTGTCCAATCACGATGGGGGGCTCAGATAGGGATTCTATTGCCTTTGTATAGCTGCTCACGACCTCTGAAACACCCCGATTGGCAATGGCCTGCGGATTGGCGCGACATTCAGCCACAGTAAGTGAATCGCCAGGCCAGGCGGGGTTGATGGTTTCATATCCCTGCTGGTTAAAAAAATCCATCCAGGGCTTCCAGGCACTCGTATGTATCCACAAACCATGAACAAATACAATTGTCTTTTTTGCCATAATGAAATATTTTACGCAGAGTGAGTCGGATTTGAAAGATAAACATTTTCAACACCTTATATCTCGGGTTCATCTTATAAATTCTATCCGGATCGCTACTATAGGATATCCGGAACATGGTCTCCTGCGCCAAATTTTGGTGGGAACGGGTTTACCGACCATTTAAAATCTTTGAATGACAGTCTCTTAAACTTATCTCAACCCCTCCATCCAGGCTTAAATCCGGTCATTTTGAACAAAAAAAAAATTTTTCTAAAAAAAAATTTGCGTAGTTAAATAACTACATTTATATTTGTAGTCGAATAGCTACACAATGAATTTAAGAAGAGATGTATTTCAAGCCATAGCAGATCCAACAAGAAGGGCTATACTTCTGTTGCTTGCCACACAATCCATGACAGCAGGTGCGATTGCTTCAAATTTTGACACAGCAAGGCCAACTGTTTCAAAACATTTGCAAATACTCACCCAGTGTGAACTGCTTAAACAGAAACAAGAAGGAAGGGAAAATTATTACCAAATCAATGCAAAAAAAATGAAAGAAGTAGCTGACTTCATCGAACCATTCCGCAAAATGTGGGATGACCGGTTTAATAAATTGGAAACCATTATGAAAAAATACAAAACAAAAAAATAAAATAACATGGAACTCAAAACAAAAATAAGTGCCGAAAACGGCAAACAGGATTTATTGATTACAAGGGAATTTGATTTACCATTGGAATTGCTTTTTAAAGCCCATGAAGAAGCCGATATCGTCGAACAAGTCATGGGAACAAAAGTGCTGAAACTGGAAAATAAAAAGTTCGGCGGTTATCAACTCGAAACAAAAGATGGTAAAGGAAACGTGGTATTTCAAGCCAATGGTGTAATTCATGAATTCATCCCCAACAAAAAAATTACCCGGACATTTGAAATGGGGAACACACCTTTTGGTGTACAGCTTGAAGTTTATGAGTTTGAAAAACTCACAGATGAAACCAGTAAGCTCAATGTGCATGTAATATATGAATCGGTCGCACAAAGAGACCAGGTGCTGAAGTTGCCTTTTGCCCAGGGTCTAAATATGGCACATGACCGAATACAAGAAATCGTTGGCAAATTAAAATAACACGCCATGTCAAAAAGAAATACGTTTATCTATTGGATTGCTACAATCTGGCTTTTGTCGGGAGTCCTATCGTCAGGCGTCTTGCAACTGGTAAGATCTGAAGGAGAGGGAACTTTGTCGCCCCCAGGAGTATACGGTATCACACATTTGGGTTACCCGGTCTATTTTTTAACCATACTGGGGGTTTGGAAAATTTTAGGAACCATAGTCTTGCTAATTCCTAAATTTCCTTTACTGAAAGAATGGGCATATGCAGGAATTTTCTTCACTATGTCGGGAGCAGTATTTTCGCATATTGAAATGAGTGATACCTTTAGGGCAATATTTCCTTCGGTAATACTGCTCATTTTGACGGTAATATCCTGGTATTTTAGGCCACCTAGTAGAAAACTCATTTTAAGTTAATTTTAATAAACAAATAAAATGAATCCTGCAATTGATGCATATATAGGCAGAGCCAAAAAGTGGCAGAAAGAAATGGAGAAATTGAGATCGATCATTCTTGAATGCGGGCTGACTGAAGAATTGAAATGGGGCAAACCTTGTTACGCATTCAATAACAGCAACGTGGTGATCATTCAGGGATTTAAAGAATACTTGGCGCTCTTGTTTTTCAAAGGGTTTTTGTTGAGCGATCCCAATGGTATTCTTCAAAAAACCGGAGAAAATACGCGGGTAGGTCGCCAGATCCGGTTCGCCAATCTTCGCCAGATCGCAGAAATGAAGACCGTTTTGAAAGCTTATATATATCAAGCCATTGAAGTGGAGAAAGCAGGTTTGAAAGTGAATACAAAGGAGAAAATTCCACTCAAAATTCCTGTGGAACTGCAGGAAAAACTGAAGGAAAATCCTGATTTAAAAAAAGCATTTAATGCACTAACCCCTGGTCGGCAAAGGGCATATAGTATCTATTTTTCAACGCCTAAACAATCTACAACCCGGGAGTCCAGGATAAAAAAATCTATTCGACAGATTCTAAATGGAAAGGGACTTAATGATCGATAAATGGGAGTGATGGTTGAACCTGACTAAGAAATAGTCCGTTTCTATATCTCTTTGGAAGCTGAACAGGGTTTCAGTCGAATGGAAAAAATCTCTCGATGTAAAATATTTGATAGAGACACAGTTAGATATAAATAATCGAGGATAAAACAGAAGTTAACCCATTCGTCTTCTGTAGTCGGGATGACAGGATTCGAACCTGCGGCCCCTACGTCCCGAACGTAGTGCGCTACCGGGCTGCGCTACATCCCGTTAAACTTTTCCCAGTATGAGTTTTAGAGTTTTGCTCTCTTCTGTTTTACCCCCAGAATCTCTAGTTTGGACCGATAAGACCAACTGGATCCAGATCGCGAATTTAAGAATATCCTGGATATCCCAAAATGTACGATTGAAACAGTTTCTAGAACTGAATATGTTTTTCTTGTGGGCAATAGGAAAAAACAATCTTTTATTTCTAGTAAACTGATATATTCTGGAACGAATCGTTGGTTATTATAAAGGTGGGTGCTTGAGAAAAGGGAACCAATTGATGGTTTTGACTTTCTTAAATATATTTTTATCTTTCGCTATGATTCGTCCCCTAATCCTGCCTACGGTATTGTTTTTTATATCGTGCTCATCACGACCCAATCATAGTCCAACCAATGATACGATACAGGTATCAAATCTTAACCTCCTGGATACTGTCGTTCACCCGGACTCGGTGTTAGTCAAAAATTTCACCAGTGATACCTTAATCGTTGACCAACCATGTGCTGTATTTTATATTGCGGATAGTGCTCAAGCTGCAAAAAGGGAAAAAAAGGCTGGAATCGACACTGGTTACGGAGGTGTTGATGGGGTTGGTGATGACAACGCATATTATTTGGACCAAGCGTCGGCTTTTTTAGAAAAACAAAAAGTGAAGATTTTAAACGTGGATGACTAAAAATACATCCTTTTCAAGTCTGAAGGTAATGTTTCGAGCGTGATAAAGACAGATACGCTGGAAGAATTAGTGGATGTTTACCTCTTTGATCCCCATAAAGGATTCATCAAAGCAAACATCATTAACATTGAAGAAGATTTTAAAAAATTCCTTAAGTAGAGGATACCAATCAACCCTCCTTTACCTGATCTTGGAACTGCATCTTCAGTCTCAAATACTGATTTGATTTAGAAGCACCTTGGTTTGTTGTTTAAACTGACTCGGATCCCTTCCATGCCCGACGCGCTCTCCGACCTTTCCAAAGACTGATCAATATCAAAGGCTGAAAGTAATATGAAAAAGTAAAGTTGGATTTTTGAAAATCATCAGTTTCCGGCCAAGGAATTCCTGCGGAGTTTTAAACGAATGGTTGCATTGCCCTTAAAATCGCTGGAAAGGAAGGTTTCGTATCTCTTGTCCCCATCGCTGATCACCATCAAGGCCGTGTTGGGGGGATATTTTCCCAGATTTTCTGCAAACATGCTAACCTCATTGATTTCCCGGGTGCTGTCCAATTGCACATAAACGTTAAAAGCCCTTTCACTCAATCCCTGATGGGCCAGAACCAGTTTGCCGTTGAAGAATACAGAAATGCTGTCGCCATCGACTTCTGCATTATCATAAAAACTAAGTCGAACACTATCGGAAGAGACTTCAATTTGTTTGCTCACAATTTGTTTTCTTTTCTTGAAGTCCTCGTTAATCTTGATAATATCGGCTTGTACTACCGGTTGTTCTGTTTCGATCGCCGAGGGCTTTTTTTCCGGCTGATCGAACGCAGGGTTTGTAGTCTTTTTTGTATTGTTTACGGCAGTGGTGGAGGCAACAACAGAAGCAGTTGGGGCAGAATTTGAAGAAGTAACGGTAGTTCCTCCTGTGGTGGAGTTGTTTTTTTGCTGAGAGGCGGATCCATCACCGGAAACCATTTCTCCCTCCAGTTTGGCGTCTTTGCCGACAACAACGTCCGGTATCGGAGGCTGTGGTTTCCAGAAACTTCGGGTGGCAGACATGTCTTTAAAAATGCTGTCATCTACTTTTGCTTCTGTATACAAAGTATAATTTACCCGTAGATCTGGACAGGTATATTCGTATTTTTTATCCCGGTAGAAATAGCCAATCAGTTCGGTTTTTACTTTGGATACGCGGAGCGTCCCATAAAAACTGGTGATACAATCCACACTGTTTTCTGTGGAATTGGTTCTGTAATAAATGATGGGAATATCGTTGATCACCACTTTGCGGGTTTGCGGATCGAATGTGCCTTTAACCACAAAACTCTGATAAGTGTCTTTGAAATAATAGCCAAAAAATCCCCTAATCTTGGTTCCTTTCTGTGAAATGATGAGTTCAGTCAGGTAGTTGTTTTGAATTCCGGCCATTTCCACGTTGGCCTGCCCATACCAGTATCCGGTAACCTTCTGAGCCTGCGTGCTTAAGGAGCTGAAAACGATCAAAAGGGCGATCAGGTGTTTCATTGGCTTGTCTAATAGATTGATACAGAATTAACGTGAGAATGCCCCAATCATTATACCACTCTGGTTATATTTTGAATTCAAGCGAAAAAACCGCTGTTTTTAACACAATCCATCATTTCAAAAACCGCTTCATCTCTCTTTTGGTATCCCGGTCCCGGATGGTTTCCCGCTTGTCGTAGAGCTTTTTACCCCTTGCCAGACCTATTTCCATCTTGACTAACCCTTTATCACTAAAGAAAACCCTTAGAGGAATGATGGTATATCCCTTGTCTTTGAGCTTATTTTCCAGTTTATTCAGTTCCCTTCGATTCAGGAGCAGTTTGCGATCGTGGACGGCCAGATGGTTATTGGTCGTTCCAAAACGATATTCAGCGATATGCAGGTTACGGACCCATAGTTCTGATTTAAAGAAAATGCAGAAACTATCGGCAAAACTCAGTTTCCCTTCCCGGATGGATTTCACCTCCGTTCCAGCCAATACCATGCCCGCATCGTATTTTTCTTCGATGAAATATTCATGATAGGCTGAACGGTTTCTGATTTCAGGCATGGCTGATAAAAAGATGTGCAGGTAAGTTAGTTCTTTAGCAAGGTGAGTACTGTGGCGATTTTATGCTTCAGTTCCTTGCGGTTAACGATAAAATCTAAAAATCCGTGTTCCAGCAGAAATTCACTGCGCTGAAAACCTTCGGGAAGATCTTTTTTAATCGTTTCGCGGATTACCCGGGGGCCTGCAAATCCGATCAGGGCACCAGGTTCGGCTATATTTAAATCGCCAAGCATGCCAAAGGAAGCAGAAATCCCGCCAAAAGAGGGGTCGGTAAGCAAAGAAATATAGGGAATACGGGCATCGGTCAGCTGAGACAATTTAGCAGAAACCTTGGCCAGCTGCATCAAGGAAAATGCACTCTCCATCATCCGGGCCCCACCAGATTTACAAATAATCATCAAAGGCGTTTTATGATGGAGACAAAAATCGATCGCTCTGGCGATTCTTTCTCCCATAACACTACCCAAAGACCCTCCGATGAATTCAAAATCCATACAGGCAATTACCATCTGGTGTTCGCGAACCATACCGGTTGCAATCCGGATGGAATCGGTGATATCGGTTTTATTCCAGGTTTCTTCCAGTCGCTTACCGTAAGATTTTAGATCGGTAAAATGTAAAAAGTCCTTGGACCGGATATTTTCAAATAATATATCGTAGCGATTGTCGTTGAAAAGGATCTCAAAATATTCAGAACTGCCGATGCGGTGGTGATGCCCATCCTTTGGACAAACAAAAAGGTTTTCCCGCAGCTCGGTCACCGTGCATATATAATTGCAACTTGGGCATTTTGTCCATAATCCTTCGGGCGTTTCTTTTTTCTCGGCAGTGCTGGTTAGGATCCCCTTTTTGATCCGCTTAAACCAACTCGTTTTGGTTTCCTCTGTAGTTCCGTCTTCCCCCGAAAGATTGGCTTCAAAATCTTCATCGCGCTTCATCAAACAGATTTTTGAGCGGCTAAGATAGGGATTTCCCATTTCCTGACTTACTTTTGCGGTATTCCACTGATTCTCAATTTTCAAGGCATTTATGAAATGGTCCGAATTGTTTAGCTCCTCGATCGGTAAAAAGTTCATCATGTCCCTGACCGGGATTTTCCTTATTTCCTTTCTTGTGGTTCATGTGGGTATCAACGCCTGCATCTGGGCCAACGATGGTGGCCAGATGTTTAATCTGGCTTCTCATTTTATGGCGACCACGGTTGTGATCCGAATCCTGGAGGTGGGGCTTTTTGCCGGCCTCCTGTTGCACATCATCCAGGGCTTGGTACTGGAAGTACAGAATCGATCGCGGCGTCGAAATGGATATGCCGTTTCTCTGGGGAACCGCGGGAGCAAATGGTATAGTCGCAGTATGGGACTGCTCGGTACCCTACTTTTATTTTTTCTGATCATGCACCTTTCTCATTTTTGGATCCCCTCCCGGTTTACAGACCTGCCAACAACCGATGTCAATGGAAAGGAAGTAGCAGACCAATATGCTGAAATTGTGCGCGTATTCCAAGATCCTCGAATAGACATTTTGTATATTCTTGGTTGCCTTTCCCTGATGTATCATCTGCTGCATGGATTTCAATCTGCCTTTAGGACGCTTGGCGTTCCAAATGGAAAATATATTGTACTGATCAAAGGCATGGGTTTTGGTTTTGCGGTCATTGTTTCTCTGGCATTTGCGATGATGCCGGTATCAGTCTATTTCGGATGGGTACACTAAATCTAATTGTCTAATTCTAAAATTCCCAAATTTTCAAATTTTCTTCAATGCTCGATTCAAAAATTCCTTCAGGACCTCTAGAGCAGAAATGGAATGAATATAAGGGTCATGTTAAGCTGGTCAATCCTGCCAACAAACGCAAGATTGAAATCATCATGGTGGGCACGGGTTTGGCGGGAGCCTCCGCTGCGGCTTCTTTGGCCGAACTGGGATATAAAGTAAAAGCCTACTGCTTCCAGGACTCTCCTAGACGCGCCCACAGTATTGCCGCACAGGGGGGTATCAATGCAGCAAAAAATTATCAGAACGATGGGGACAGTGTATTTCGCTTATTTTATGATACGATAAAAGGAGGCGATTACCGTTCACGTGAGTCCAATGTGCATCGACTGGCAGAAGTGAGTGCAAATATTATTGACCAATGCGTGGCTCAGGGCGTACCCTTCGCCCGCGAATATGGCGGATTGCTGAGCAATCGTTCTTTCGGGGGCACCCAGGTGCAAAGAACTTTTTATGCGGCAGGCCAGACAGGACAGCAATTGCTGATCGGAGCCTATCAGGCCCTGGAAAGACAAATTGCCCTGGGCAACGTGACCATGTATACACGGCATGAAATGCAGGAACTGGTGGTGATTGACGGGAAAGCCCGGGGTATCATCACCCGCAATTTGCTGTCGGGTAAACTGGAAAGGCATTTTGGTCATACCGTGGTATTGTGTTCTGGGGGTTATGGCAATGTTTTTTATTTATCGACCAATGCCATGGGCTGTAATGTCACTGCGGCCTGGAAAGCCCATAAACAGGGTGCCTACTTTGCCAATCCATGTTTCACCCAGATCCACCCAACCTGTATCCCGGTTTCGGGCGACTACCAGTCGAAACTTACACTTATGTCCGAGTCCCTGCGCAACGATGGCCGGATCTGGGTTCCAAAAAAACAGAACGATCCTAGAAAGGCTATCGATATACCGGAAGAGGAAAGGGACTATTACCTGGAAAGAAGGTATCCGGCTTTTGGAAACCTGGTGCCCCGAGATGTCGCCAGCCGGGCAGCTAAAGAACGTTGTGATGCCGGCTATGGGGTGGGCAGCTCAAAACAGGCGGTATACCTGGATTACGCGGAAGCCATTATGCGATACGGTCAGGTTGAATGTAAAAAGCATGGCCTGGAAAATGCCTCTGTGGAGACCATCCGTCAACATGGAAAGGAAGTGGTCAGGGAGAAATATGGAAATCTTTTCGACATGTACGAAAAGATAACCGGCGAAAATCCCTATGAATTGCCCATGCGCATTTATCCGGCAGTGCACTACACCATGGGAGGACTGTGGGTAGATTACGAATTGATGACAACGATTCCGGGACTCTATTGCCTGGGTGAGGCTAATTTCTCTGATCATGGTGCCAATCGCCTGGGTGCTTCGGCCCTGATGCAGGGGCTGGCTGACGGATATTTTGTATTGCCCTACACAATCGGAAATTACCTGAGCGAAGAAATCAGAACCCCTGAAATTCCCACCAGTCACGCGGCATTTGAAAAAGCCGAGAAATCGGTTTCAGATAGGATGAACGAATTGAAAAATATTGGAGGTACGAAGACCGTGGATCATTTTCATAAACGATTGGGAAAAATCATGTGGGATAAATGCGGCATGGCGCGAAACGCCACGGGGTTGAAGGAAGCCATCGCGGAAATCCAACAATTGAAAAAGGATTTTTACAGCGACCTGAAGATTCCGGGAGATATCTTAGAA
>JABDAN010000084.1 GCA_013289175.1 Bacteroidota bacterium | reverse complement strand
ATGAAAGCTCAGTTGACAGAATTGCTGACTGAATATGGTCCGGTGGCCGGCGTATGGTTTGACGGCTATTGGGACCAGCTATCCAATGACCAGGATAAAATCAACAAGCCCAATGTAGACTGGCATTTACCGGAGATTTACGCCCTGATACATCAGCTGCAACCCCAGTGTCTGATCGGGAATAATCATCACCTGACACCGATTCCTGGCGAAGATTTCCAGATGTTTGAAAAAGACCTTCCAGGCGGCAACAGTACTGGATTTGGTGGACAATCCGTTTCTGTTCTTCCACTGGAGACCTGCGAGACAATCAATGATTCCTGGGGTTTCAATATCACCGATAAAAACTATAAATCATCTAAAGATCTCATCCGCCTGCTGGTTAAAGACGCAGGCTATGGAGCCAATCTGCTGCTCAATATTGGACCACTGCCCAATGGAGAGATTCAGCCTACATTTACCGACCGGCTGGATAGTATGGGCGTCTGGCTAAAGAAAAACGGTTATGCCATTTATGGTTCGAAGGCAGGTTATATGAAGCCGCAGGAGTGGGGGGCGATTACCGAAAAGGGAGACCAGGTCTATCTCCATATCTTTAAAAATGATGGAGATAAATTTTTTATAAGAATTCCGTATACAGTAAAAAAAGTGGAAACGGAGGGCCGGCCGCTGTCTTTTCAAATGGTTTCGCAGGATTATTTGATGATTGATCTCAAGGGGATTGATCTTGATCCGGTGGACCAGATCATCCGGCTGGATATCAAAAAATAATGGATGCTGTCCTTATGGGGACAGTGCACCTTTTGTCCGGCTATTTTTAGTGAATCGCTTTCAAGGCTGTTCCCATGACAATTAGGGAAAAGTAAGCAAAACCAATCAGGACGAATCCAAATACGGTCAGTTTCAATAATACCTTGGCGGGCGTTTTTAGGGAATGGTCTAATTCCTGTCTCATAGGGTTAAATTTTAATTCGGGCATTTCATAGAATAAGGACGTCCACAAAATAAGCAGGGAAACTGGTTCCTGCAACGTATTTTTACGAGCGATAATCCCCAACCCGTAATGAATAACTGCCTTATTTTCGTTTAACCCATTATTACTGTAAATTGCGGTCTAATTGGCTGAAAATCCGGCCGTTATTTTCATAGAAACCGAGAAAATATGTCGAATATTCTAATTATAGATGATGAAAAAGCCATCCGAAAAACCCTCAGTGAAATCCTTTCTTATGAAGGCTATAAGATTGATGAAGCAGGAGACGGGGAGGAGGGATTGCGCAAATTCAGGGAAAAGGAATACGATGTAATTCTCTGTGATATCAAAATGCCGAAGATGGATGGTATTGAATTCCTTGAAAAAGCAAAGGAAGCAAACCCCGATCTTCCCATCATCATGATTTCCGGTCACGGTACCATCGAAACAGCCGTGGAAGCCGTTAAGAAGGGAGCCTATGACTATATTTCAAAACCTCCTGATCTCAACCGCCTGCTCATCACCATCCGCAACGCCATGGATAAAACTTCCCTGGTGGCTGAAACCAAAGTGCTCAAAAGAAGGGTTAGCAAGGTGCAGGACATGATCGGAGATTCCACACCCATTCACAAAATAAGAGAAACGATAGATAAGGTGGCACCTACCGATGCACGTATCCTCATCACGGGGGAAAACGGTGTCGGCAAAGAACTGGTCGCCCGCTGGGTTCATGAAAAAAGCAATCGGGCAAGTGGTCCGCTGATCGAAGTGAATTGTGCGGCTATACCTGGAGAACTGATAGAAAGTGAATTGTTCGGTCATGAAAAAGGTTCGTTTACTTCGGCCGTCAAACAAAGAATCGGAAAATTTGAACAAGCCAATTCAGGAACTCTTTTTCTGGATGAAATAGGTGACATGAGTCCCAACGCCCAAGCCAAAGTCTTGCGTGCACTTCAGGAAGGAAAGATCACCCGGGTAGGTGGCGACAAAGACATCAATGTAGACGTCCGTGTAATTGCCGCGACCAATAAAGATCTACTAAAGGAAGTGGATGAAAAAGCGTTCAGGCTGGATCTTTACCACCGGCTCAGTGTTATCATCATTCACGTGCCTTCTTTAAATGAAAGAAAAGACGACATACCCTTGCTGATTGATAAATTTCTGACGGATATCTGCAACGAATACGGCATAGCCCGCAAAGGGATTGATGATGAAGCCATCCGCTCGCTGCAGGAATATAACTGGACGGGTAATATCCGTGAACTGAGAAATGTAGTGGAACGGCTGATCATTCTTTCCTCCAAATCCATTGGCCGCGAAGACGTAGCCAACTATGTACTCCCGAAAAAATAGCCTCTTAAAAATTACATAAAAGTGTCAAACGGTTCAGTCAATCAAATCGTCTACTGTATTTTGAAGGCTGTTTAATATGGTACATTTGCCCCAAACTAAAATCGCTTAAATGACCGCCCATCAGATCATGATTTTAATCTTGATATCCCTTACCTTATTTCTGCTGCCTGCTTTCGGATTGTATTTTATGTTCAAAAAAGCCGGGGTGCCGCCATGGAAGGGTTTGGTACCTGTACTCAACAGTTATGAAATGCTGAAAATGAGTCGGAAGCCCATTTATTTATTCTACTTGCAATTTGTACCCATCGCCGGATGGTTTATTACCCTGGCCATTCTCGCAGAATTTGTAAAAACTTTTGGCAAGTTCAGGTTTTATCAACATGCTTTAACCGTACTCAGCGGGGGACTTTATTTTTTATATGTAGGTCTAAATAAAAAAGATAAATACATCGGTCCGGAAGGTGCAAAAAAATATAAGAAATCGGCTGCGAGGGAATGGATCGACGCCGGAATTTTTGCTGTCATTGCTGCTACGCTGATCCGCACATTTGTATTCGAAGCCTATGTAATTCCCACGCCCTCGATGGAGAAAACCCTGCTGGTCAATGATTTTCTCTTTGTCAGCAAATTCAGTTATGGCCCGCGTATTCCCAATACACCCCTGGCTATGCCCTTCGTACACCATACCATGCCTCTTTTTGATATGAAATCCTATGTAGAATGGATTTATATTCCTTATACCCGTTGGTTTGCTTCTGCCGTAAACAGAAACGATGTCGTGGTTTTTAACTTTCCAGCGGGAGATACCGTTATCAACAAAGAAGGATATCAGTCGGAACAACCTTATTACGATGTGGCCCGTGCATTGGGTGGCCCGGGTGGAATTGATGCTGGACGTCAGATCATCTTTAATGATCCCGATCAATATCCACTGATCGTTCGACCAGTAGACAAACAAGAGAATTATATCAAACGATGCGTAGGCGTAGCTGGAGACACTTTGCAGATCATCAATCAGATTGTATACATCAATGGAAAGTCAACCCCCTTGCCGCCTTATTCGGAGACCATGTACCTGGTTACCACCGGAGGTCAGCAGCTGGATGAGACCGTTATGAAGGACGAATATGACGTGGATATCAGCAATGGAGAAGAGTTTCAGCAGACGGGTGCGCCCAATCAATATGCGATGTTGCTGACGGCCACGGCCAAAGACAAGATGATGAAAAGCGGACTCGCTAAAAACATTGCGCCACTCATAGATAGCAGCAGGGAAGTATATCCCTATGATCCGCAATACAACTGGACCAAGGACAACTATGGTCCGATCTGGATTCCCAAAAAAGGCGCCACGCTTACCTTGACAGCATTCAATTATCCGTTTTATGAAAGGGCAATCCGGGATTACGAAAAAAACAAACTGGAAAAGCGCGATGGGAAATTTTTCATCAATGGAAAGGAATCCACAGACTACACCTTTAAGATGGACTACTATTGGATGATGGGGGATAACCGCCATCAAAGTCAGGATAGCCGCTACTGGGGCTTTGTTCCAGAAGACCATGTGGTTGGCGAAGCGTCGATCATTTGGATGAGCTGGAACAAAGGGATCCGTTGGAGTCGCCTGTTTAAAAAAATACATTAACAGCAGAGCGAATGAAACAAACGAGTTTGCAGATTCCATTTCAAATATTTAAGGATATCCATTCCTTGGATCCTGCCGATGCCCAGCTGCTGGAATCGGCCAAATCAGCAACCCGGGATGCTTATGCTCCCTATTCAAAATTTAAGGTAGGGGCCGCTATCCGTCTGCTCAATGGCCATATCCTTTCCGGATCCAACCAAGAGAATGCCAGTTTTCCTGCGGGACTGTGTGCAGAGCGGGTAGCGCTCTCAGCGGCATCTGCGGCCTTTCCGGGGATTGCCGTCACGGATCTGGCCTTGACCTATGTCAATGAATCGGGTGATGGAAATCGTCCCATAAGTCCCTGTGGGATCTGCCGTCAAACCCTGGCTGAATACGAACAGCGGTTTGGCATGCCAATCCGTCTCATTTTGGGTGCAATCAGAGGCGAAGTTTTTGTTTTCAACCGGGCAACGGATCTTCTGCCCTTTGCGTTTAGTAGCTGGGAAATGACCTCCCATTAAAATTTTTGCATTAATATTGCACCCGTTATGAAAAAATTGATATTTGTTTTGTTCGCTGTTTCTTTGATAGGCTATTTTGGATGCGGTAAATCAGTTCCGATTACGCCCTCCTGTATCAATGCACTGCCTTTCAGCGATTCCACGGCTCTACTCAAATTTGCCGACGATTCTATTAAAACGACGATGGATAGTTCTGGGATATTTTATCAGATAATCGATTCTGGATCTAGTGCCAAAGCAACCGCCGGTTCCTATTTGAAAGTGAATTACATCGGTAAGCTGATGAACAATACCATTTTTGATTCCGCTACCAATTCAACTTTGGGTGGCAATACACCAGCCCAACTCATCCCCGCCTGGCAATTCGCACTGATAAAAATCGGTGTGGGTGGCCGTATCAAGATTTTGGTTCCCTCGGTATATGCCTACGGATGTTCCGGTTATGGCAATACCATCCCTTCCAACGCACCATTGTATTTTGATATAACCTTGGTGGCAATCTTATAGTTTTTCCTAACTTACGTTTCTAAATTTTACAATTATGAAACGTACGGCGACGGCAATCTGGAAAGGATCCGGTAAAGATGGAACAGGCGTGCTCACCACGCAAAGCAATACCTTAAACAATACTCAGTATTCTTATAAGTCCCGCTTTGAACAAGGGGTCGGAACCAACCCCGAAGAACTGGTGGCAGCTGCCCATGCCGGTTGTTTTGCCATGGCACTTAGCTTTCAGTTGCAGGCAGTGGGTATTACCGCTGAAAGCCTGAATGTGAGCGCGGTGATTACACTGGATCCACCTACTGGTTCCATTACTTCCTCCGAACTTACGCTGAAAGCAAAAATCCCCGGCATTTCGGAAGACCAGTTTAAAAAAGCATACGAAGCAGCCAAAACAGGTTGTCCCATCTCTAAATTGCTGAATACGAAGATTACTTTAGACGCCTCCCTGGTCTAAGAGGAATTTAGTTTGTAAAGCCTAGGCTTTTCTGAAACATTGTCATCCAAATAGAAACATGAAAATCAAAAACAGCAAATCACGGAGAGACTTTTTGAAAACAACTTCTTTGGCAGCAGCCGGATTTTTTATTGTTCCCAGGCATGTGCTGGGTCGGGGATTTATTGCACCCAGCGATAAATTAAATATGGCCGGCGTGGGCGTCGGTGGGAAAGCTGAAGTCAATCTTCCCTATGCTTATAATCTGGGATCGGATAATATTGTCGCACTCTGTGATGTCGATGATCGCATGGCGGTACATGCCCGGGCAAAATGGCCCAATGCGCCCTACTATAAAGATTATCGGGTTATGCTGGAAAAAGAAGGAAAAAATATAGATGCGGTCATTGTTACCACGCCTGATCACATGCACGCACCGATTGCCTTGGCAGCCATGGAACTGGGTAAACATGTATATGTTGAAAAACCCCTGACTCATGATATCTATGAAGCTCGCATGTTGACTGAAGCAGCAAAAAAATATAAGGTGGTGACCCAGATGGGAAACCAGGGAAGCAGTGGAAATGATATTCGCCTCATTCAAAGCTGGATTCAGGATGGATTATTAGGAGATGTCCACACGGTGCATGTCTGGACCAACCGGCCGACCTGGCCCCAGGGTATTGCTACACCGACAGGCCACTATGATATTCCCCAAGAATTGGATTGGAACCTTTGGCTGGGAACGGCCCCCTTGAGGGATTACAACCCGGCCTACCTGCCTGCCATCTGGCGAGGTTGGGTTGATTTTGGTTCAGGTTCCCTTGGTGACATGGGATGCCATTTCATCGATGTGCCTTATTTATCTCTTAAGTTGGGATACCCCATTTCTGTGGAGACCAGCATCGGATCGGTATACACCGGATTTTTTAAAGAACTCGTCAATCCGGATGGTTATCCGCCTTCGGCGAAATCATACATTCAATTTCCGCAACGAGGAAATATGGTTCCTGTAAAAATGATCTGGTACGATGGTGGTATAAAACCGGAAAGACCCGAGGAATTATTGCCCGACGAAACCATGGGAGATGATAGCGGAGGAATGATCTTCGAAGGAACCAAAGGAAAACTCATGGCTGGTATTTTCGGAACACATGCCACCTTGTTGCCGACCAGCCGAATGAAGGATCTGGTACTGCCACCTTCCAAATTTCCTTTTGTGATGGGTGGTTCGGAGGGACATCAGCAACAATGGGTAAAGGCATGCAAGGCTGGTTACGGAACATACACCAGTTCAGACTTTGCCATTGCCGGTCCCTTGACCGAAACAGTGCTGATGGGAAATCTGGCTGTGCGCAGTTATGTCTACAGTGAAACCAACAGCAAAGGATCCCTTGTGTATCCGGGTAGAAAAAAGTTGCTGTGGAATGGAGAAAAAATGGAGGTAACCAATTTTGCGCCCGCCAACCAATTTGTGAAAAGAACTTATCGCTCCTATTAAACCGGTCACCCGGCATCCGGACCTGGCTTGCACGATGCGCAAGCGGTCCTGGATTTGGATAGACCGCCAAAAAACATGTTATGAAAACAAAAAACAACAGAAGAGAGTTTCTGAAAACAACTTCCCTGGCAGCAGCAGGTTTTGTGATTGTCCCCAGGCATGTTCTGGGCCGCGGGTTTGTGGCACCCAGTGATAAACTGAACATTGCGGCGGTAGGCGCTGGTGGAAAAGGAGAGAGTGATCTATTTGAGTTTTCAAAAAGCCCCAATGCGAACATCGCATTTCTGTGTGATGTGGATGATCGGCAGATAAGCAAATCGGTGAGTCGTTTTCCGAATGCCAAAAGATATTATGATTACCGGGAGATGCTTGAAAAGGAGCATACATCCATCGATGCCGTTTCTGTTTCTACTCCCGACAATTGCCATGCAGTAGCTGCCCTGGCAGCTATGCAGCTCGGTAAACATGTATATGTTCAAAAACCACTCACACACGATATTTACGAAGCCCGGATGCTTACAGAAGCGGCATTACGCTATAAGGTTGTCACGCAGATGGGCAATCAAGGTGCTTCGGGAGATGGCGTACGTACCATGCAGGAATGGTACCGGGCCGGGGTCATCGGGGATGCGACGGATATACAGGTATGGACCAACCGACCCATCTGGCCACAGGGTTTGGGAACACCGAAAAGTACCGATCCCATTCCACCCGAACTCAAATGGGATCTCTGGCTGGGTCCGGCACAGGAAGAAACTTATCACAAAGAATATGTTCCTTTCAGCTGGCGGGGATTTTGGGCTTTCGGGACCGGTGCTTTGGGGGATATGGGTTGCCACCTGATAGACCCCGCGTTTAAAACGGTGGGCCTGCTGTATCCCAATGCAGTGGAATGCAGTCAGGTTTCTATTTTTGAAAAAGCGTGGACCCCGGAATATTTTCCAGAAAGCTGTCCGGCAGCATCATCGGTCATTTTGAATTTCCCGGGAAAAGACGGCAAACCGGATGTCAAATTGCATTGGATGGATGGAGGACTCATACCTCAGCGGCCAGACGAGCTGGGTGCTGATGAGCAATTTGGAGACCTGGGCGGCGGCGGTGTGCTCATTACAGGAACCAAAGGAAAAATTATGTGTGAAACCTATGGCGCCAATCCAAAACTCCTGCCGACATCCAAAACAAAAGAAATCAATATTCCCCAGACAATAGCCCGTGTTCCCGAAGGCCATTATGTACAATGGATCAACGCATGCCTGGCAGGTTACGGCCAAAAAGAAGTGAGTTCTCCTTTTTCTTATGCAGGGCCTCTTACGGAAACCATATTGATGGGTAACCTGGCCCTGAGAGCTTGGAATATCCGGGCTGAACGCAAATCAACCAGCGGCAGACAACAGTACAATTATGCCGGGAGAAAAAAGTTATTGTGGGATGCGGCTCAAATGAAAATTACCAATTTCGACGAAGCCAATCAGTATGTGAAAAGGGATTACAGAAAGGGATGGTAATGCAAAGATGGCCTGATTAGAAAGAGAAATCCGTTTTTGCCTATTCGCTGAGCATGCGGGAAAGCATCAGCAGTTCTGTTTTTTTATACAGGTTCGATTCATTGTCGAAACACTTGCTGAATTCTTCCAGCAAAGATTGGATAATCCGGATATGATTGGCGGGTTTGAAATGCAAATCTGCCGGAGTCACAGAAATGCGGTTGAAATAATTCATGACATCTTTATGGGTAAAGACCTGACCACTCATGGGGTCAATAAAAAATTCGATACGGTCTACAGCAGATTTTTCGTTGACCTCATCGGCCAGCCCAGGTTTTATATAGGCTAGTACAAATTGACGGGGAATGTTAATGGCTTTTACAGGGATATCCAATAGTTCGCTCAACAATAAATAAATAATGCCGTTGACGATGGTATTTCCTCTCTTGGTTTCAATGACTTTGTGAACGAGAAACTCATCGGGATGTTGGTAACCGACTTCGGTTCCCTTCAGGTTGTAATATCCATAGATGATGCTGGTAAGCACATTGACCTGTTCCAACGGCGTGAGATAGTTGTTTAACTCAAGCCAAATATTGCGACGAAGTTTTTCAATTTCTTCCAAAACGGGACTGGTAGCCAGGTCAGGGTATTGAAATTTGGATACCAGCAGGCTGGCAGTGAGTAAATCATGATAACTACTGGTTTTCCATCTTTCAAAATCTTCTGTAAGGTCCCGGTAGTGCAAACGGTGGATCAGCATTTCTATCCTTTCCTGTATAGAATCCAGTAGTGTATTTTCCCAGAGATATTCCAGGTTTGGAATGATGCCTCGGCCGTAGCTGATGATGCGGTTGCTGACAGTGGTGAATACCTCTTCGTCGGGATCATCAATGAGATGAAGCAAAGCTTTGATTTCTTTGGATTCCTGCATGGGGTGGATGGTTTTCCTTCAAACGATATACAGTCAGGGTTAACGGGATGAATATCGCAGAAGTTAAAAAAAATGCAATGACAATCTTATCCACAAATCCTTTCCGGATGTTTATTTCCGGACCGGATGTGCCTGCCCTCTTTGGATAACGCAGGATTTTTGAAAATCTTATGAGGATTTCTTTTTCTTGGGAACTCTTTTAGGTGGATTGGCCTTAACGTCTTCTATAATCGCCTTGATTTCCGGCAGCTCCAGTGTCTCTACACTATCCTGTTTCTCTTTGGGGATTTTATAGTTACGAAGTCCCTGTTTGATATAGGGCCCGTAAGGTCCGCGAAGCAGCTGGATTTTCTCCTTTTCAAAAACTTTTATTGTCCTTTGTTCTTTGGTAGCCCTTTTTTCAACCAAGATCGGCATGGCTTCCTCAAAACTGATGGTATATGGATCATATTCTTTTCCTAGGGAATAGAATTTTTTGTCGTGTGCGATATAAGGCCCAAAGCGTCCAATGTTAACCGTTACATCAGTGCCTTCGAACGGACCCAGGTTCCTGGGAAGTTTAAAAAGCTCCAGCGCATCTTCCAGGTTGATGGTTTCAATACTCTGTGTGTTTTTTAATTTTGCAAATCGCGGTTTTTCTTCATCATTTTGTTCTCCGATCTGCGCCATCGGTCCGTAACGACCCATCCTTACCAATAATTTTTTACCGGAAACAGGATCCACGCCCAGTTCTCTTTCACCACTGATTCGTTCGGCCGTTTCAATGGTTTTTTCCACGTCCTTTTTGAACGGAATATAAAATTCATCGATCATATTATTCCACAACAGCTTGCCGCTGGCTACTTCATCGAATTCGGCTTCGATGCGTGCAGTGAAATTATAGTCCATGATATCATCAAAATACAGTTTCAGGAAATCTGTTACGACCAGACCCAGATCGGTCGGAAATAACTTTGATTTTTCGGCACCCGTTGTTTCCTGATCTTCGGTCTTGCTGATTTTATTTTCTTTGAGTTTCAGGATTCTGAAATTCCGGATCGTTCCCTCCTTGTCTCGTTTTTCCACATAACCCCTTTTCAGAAT
>JABDAN010000083.1 GCA_013289175.1 Bacteroidota bacterium | reverse complement strand
TCAGCAGACTCGGAATTGAAAATGGCGGAGGCCAGTACTCAATTGACGCGATGAAAACCGATCACGGCCCCAGCTGGCGTATGATCGTCCAGCTGACCAAAGAAACAGAGGCTTATGGGATTTATCCCGGAGGTCAAAGTGGCAATCCAGGCAGTGTCTATTACGATGATTTTGTAGATAACTGGGCGAATGGAAAATATTATCCGTTGTGGATGATGGCAAAAGACGAAGAAACGGACAAAAGAGTCAAAGCAATCATCCGAGTGACTAAACTTTAAAACCAACCCATGGCCAAATACATTTTATCTATTTTGGTGACTGCGCTCATGGCCTTTGTTTCAGGTCTTTATTTGCCCTGGTGGGGAATTTCGGTCGCGGCCTTTCTTGTCAGCGCCGCCATTCCCCAAAAACCAGCTTTCTCTTTTCTGTCGGGCTTCCTGGGTGTCTTTCTTTTATGGGAGGTACTGGCCTGGTGGATTGATAACAAAAACAATGGTATTCTGTCTCAGAAAGTGGCCACACTGTTTCCGCTAGGCGGGTCGTCCGTATTGCTGATTGTCATTACTTCCCTGATCGGTGCCTTGGTAGCCGGATTTGCTGCCCTGGCCGGCACCTATCTGAGGCGACTGCTTTTCCCCGTTCCTTCGCAAGCCACCTAGACCCCGCACGGCTTTTTTCAGGATGGGGAGGGAACTGCTTCCCATCTACCCAACCTTTCATAATTTTGGTTATTCCCATGAGGACAAAAATATTTTTGGCTACTCTCTTATTGCTTTCACAGACCGTCCGTGCAGTAAAGATCAGTGGGACCATTACCGATGACAAAGGCAATGTACTTGCCTATGCTTCCATTTTTGTAAAAGGCAGCTCATTGGGTACCACCAGCAATAACCGCGGTCGCTATTTCCTGGATCTTCCGGCAGGAAACTATACGCTCGTTTGCCAGTATGTAGGTTATGCCCGGCAGGAGAAAATGGTTACGCTGCGTGCAGAATCCGTTTCATTGGATTTTCAATTGTCCATACAGCAGACCGTACTCAAGGAAGTCGTGGTCAAACCGGGTGGGGAGGACCCGGCTTATGAAATCATCCGGCATGCCATTAAAAAGAGAAAATCCTACGAAAATCCGCTGGATTCCTTTATGTGTGACGCCTATATCAAAACCCTGATCCGCAGCAGGACCCTGCCTTCTAAAATATTGGGCAAAACATTTTCTGATGAGGACAGAAAAGACCTCGGGGTGGATTCTGAAGGAAAGGGCATTATCTATCTTTCAGAATCCCTGACCCGAATCTCTTTTAAAAAACCAGATAAGGTGAAGCTGGAAGTCATATCTGGCCGGGAAAGCGGATCCAACGGTTATGGATTTAACTTCCCCACTTTTATCAATTTCTATAACAACAACGTCAATATTTTCATTACCCAGTTAAGCCCCCGGGGATATGTCTCCCCCATTGCCGACGGCGCCCTGAATTACTATAAATATAAATTTCTGGGTTCTTTTTTTGAAGATGGAAGAGAGATCAACCAGATTCGGGTCATTCCAAAAAGAAGATTTGAACCCTTGTTTTCAGGGACCATCAATATAACCGAAGGAGACTGGCGGATACATAGTCTGGATCTGATGCTTACCAAAGATTACCAGCTTGAAATAGTCGATACCTTGTCGATCAAACAAATTCAGGTTCCTATCCTGCCCAACCTGTGGCGAACACAAAACCAGGTGGTTAATTTTTCTTTCAACAAATTCGGCATTGACGTGACCGGTAATTTTCTGAATGTTTACAGTAACTATGAACTGAGTCCACAGTTCAGAAAAAAATATTTCAACAATGTCATTGTCCATTATGACACGGCTGTAAACAAAAAAAGCCTTCAGTACTGGGATTCACTCAGACCCGTGCCGCTGGAACCGGAGGAGCTGGAAAATTTTCAGGTGAAAGACAGCATCTTCAAGGCACACAACGATCCGGCATATCTTCAAAGAGAAGCAGATTCTCTGCGAAAAAAACAGGGAAAGATTACAGCCCTGAATATCTTTATCAACGGAATCAAAAGATCCAACTATGATCCCGAACATCCGCTGACCATAACGGTACAACCTCTTTTACCCATGCTAGAATACAATACGGTGGAGGGAGTAGTCATCGGAGCCGAAGCCAGTTTTCTTAAGGAATATAAAAAAACCGACAAAAGCATAGAATTCACACCTCATGTCCGGTATGGCTTTAGCAATACCCACCTCAATGCATGGGCTACTTTGACTTTTAGAACCAGAAAATTGATCCAGGAAATGGACGGAGAAACTTCCAGTCGTTCAACCTGGACACTGGCCGGAGGCAAAAGAGTCAGCCAATTCAATCCTGAAAATCCGATCAGCCCTGGTATGAATGCATTTTATACGCTTTTTTTCCGCGATAACTACATGAAGATCTATGAGAATTATTTTGGCAGCATTCAATACAGAAAGCGGTTTGACAATGGTTTCCGCGTTTCTGCTTCACTCTTGTATGAGGATCGACTGCCTTTAAACAACACCACGAATTATTCATTATTCGGAAACAAAGACAAAGCATTTACTCCAAATTATCCCACGGCACTCATTAGTGAAAATTTCTCCCCGAACCAGGCGCTGATCGCAGGCTTCGATCTTCAATTTAAACCCGGACAACGTTATATCGAATTTCCTGACAACAAACTTTCCATCGGATCCAAGTATCCAACCCTGGCTCTGTCCTTTCGTATGGGCATTCCCGATGTGGTTGGTTCTGATGTGAATTACGAAAATTGGCAGTTTTCCTTCTGGGACGATATCAACTTCAAACTCAAAGGTCTTTTTAAATACCGATTTGGAATTGGGGGTTTTTTAAACGACAAGTCGGTTTATGTGATGGATTATCAACAGTTCTATGGAAACCAGACGTTTTATGCCAGTCCCTATGTAAACAGTTTCCAGATGGATCCGTACTATCAGAACAGTACCACGGCCCCGCTCTATGGTGTCGGCCATATTGAACACCATTTCAATGGAATGCTTACCAACAAACTTCCCGGGATAAGAAACCTCCAATGGAACCTGGTCGTTGGATCCAATGCACTGTACGTAAACAATACCAACAACTATGTGGACATTTTTGCAGGACTGGAAAATATATTCAAACTCTTCCGGGTGGATGTGGTTGGTTCCTGGATCAATGGAAAACCAGGACCCGTCGGTGTTCGCGTAGGATTTGACGGCTTGTTCGGAAACGCAATTGGAAATGCATTGAGAAACCCCGGCGCAAGGCCCGGTCGCTGAGATTGGATAATCAACCCTGGGAATGGCGGGATCCGCCGGAGCGGTAGGGATCGAGCAGAGATATTAAATGTTTTGTATCCTCCAGCCTGTTAAAACTATGGAGCGTTATTCTGATCCTTTCTTTTCCCAAGGGAACCGTCGGATACAGGATCGGTCGCGCATCCAGGTGATGATTTTCAAGCAGGGATGAAATTTTTTTCACGGCTTCGTTGCCAGACAACCCGAAACATTGAATGGGTGTATCGGATTTCTCCCATCCCCAATGATTGAAAAGTTCAATTTGTTTGGAGATGGCCTCCCTGGCCGCACGCATTTCCGGGAAAATCTTATATGAAGCACGGATCGCCGCAACAGATGCCGGAGGCAGGGCAGTACTGTAGATGAAGGGTCGACAAAAGTTGATGAGGTAATTTCGCAGAGACCGGGAACCTACAATCACTGCGCCGTGACAACCGAGCGCTTTTCCAAAAGTGTGAATACGTGCCAAACATTTTTTTTGCAGACCCAGCGTCTGCACACAACCTTCTCCCCTTGTACCTACGACCCCGGTAGCGTGCGCTTCATCCACGATACAATGTGCTTGGTATTGCTCGCAAAGCCTCATCAGATCGAGCAGCGGCGCACGGTCGCCGTCCATAGAAAAAATAGATTCTGTTACGACAAAACAGTTTTTGACATCGGAAGTCCGGTGGGTGGCGAGTTTTTTTTCCAGCGCAGCCAAATCGTTGTGGGTAAAGGAAAAGGAACGGGCAAAAGACCGGCTGATCCCATCCCGGAGGGAGGCATGCACCCATTGATCATAGAGGATCAGATCACCTTTTCGGGCAATACAAGAGAGCAGTCCAAAATTGGCGTCATATCCGGAGTTAAAAATGAGCGCCGCCTCGGTTTCATGGAAAGCCGCGATTTCTTTTTCTGCTTCTTCCATTAAGGGGTCATTTCCAGAAAGTAGGCGGGATCCGGTAGACCCGTGCGGATATTGACTTGTGGAAATGAAATCTTCTATCAACCCTCCTTTTACAATTCCCAAATAATCGTTTGAAAAATAATCTGCAAGACCCCTCTGCCCTTGCAGTGTCCGCAGTGCGTGGCTTTCGGAACGCTCGCGCAGTTTTTCATCCAGAAATGCTTCATCCATAATATTATGGACCAAATATCCCTATTATTCAGACATTTGCAAAACAATGAAACCCGCTAAAAACATCCTCGGCCTGCAACTGGCCACCGATCCCCGATGGGTGGATCTGGCTAGTATTTCTATTGAAGAAATTCTCACCGACCATGCTTTCTGTGAACAAAAAGCTGCCACAACCTGCATCAGCCTGATCACAAAATATTCTGACCGTCACCGCCTGGTGACTGAACTGGCGCCCATTGTTACAGAAGAGTGGGGACATTTTCGAATGGTGCTTGCTGAGCTGGAGAAAAGAGGGCTCAAGCTGGGTAAACAAAGAAAAGATGAATATGTCAATCACCTGATTTCCTTCCAAAGAAAGGGTGGAGATTTCGAAGAACGATTCCTGGATCAATTGCTGACGATGGCGATGATCGAGGCCCGCAGTTGCGAAAGATTTAAAAGACTCAGTGAAGGAATGCCGGATGAATACCTGCGTAATTTCTACAGGAAATTTATGGAGAGTGAAGCAGGACACTATCATCTCTTCATTGAACTGGCAGAAACCTATTTGGGAAAAGAGAAAACCAAGAAGCGATGGTCGGAATGGCTAACCTATGAGGCGGGTCTGATGAAGAACATGGCCGTGCGGGGAGACAGGATCCACTAGTCGATGCACGATCGTAAAGCGGCTACAGGAAAAAACATGTCCAAACCTTTTTACCCGGGTTTAAAATATTCCAGCTCATCTTTGAAATCCAAAAAAGGAAATTGACCAGCCAAGGAAACGGTTTTGGAATATTGTTCCTTGATAAATTGCCGGTGTGCAAGGGTATCGGGATGAAGAGGCCGGTGTTTGCGGGCAATGAGCAATTTCCGGATTTCTTCCGCCAGCTGCCGGGAATCTGCCGCCACATAGTATTCCATAAACTTCTCCATGACATATTGGGTCCCGACATAGTTCGGATGTACGAGGTCTTTATCGAAAAACCGGTAATCTCTCAGGACATCGATCACCAGTTCATAGGCTGGAAAATAATAAGTCCGGTTGAATTTGCTAACCAGCTGATGCACTACTTCAATCAACCGTGCTTTGCTTCGGTTGTTTTCAATCACCCCGTCGCGGATATGGCGAACCGGGCTGATGGTAAAAATGATCTGCAACTGGCTATTAAAATCCATCATGCGGTGAATGGCTTCATCCAGGTTGGCCAGCATTTCTTCTACCGTTAGTAATTTTTTTGCAAACCAATCGCCCGGTGCCCGGTGGCAGTTGGCAACCGGTTGGTTTTTTTCTTTAAGGTGGTAGGAAAAAGCGGATCCCAGGGTGATAATCAGCCAGTCCGTTTTTTTTAGAAAGAGGTGCGCAGCTTGTTGAGATCGGTTTATGACCTGGAGGCTTGACGCCTGATTGGTGGTCGAGAACAGGCCATGGTGGTTCCAGCTTTGCCAGAGCTCCTGGTAGAAGAAAAGATCCTCTGGTTGATAAACCCGTGGTTCCAGGTAAGAGATCAGGCTGCGGGCAACGCTCAATGGATCGAACAGAATCCCGTTCGGATTCTGCAACACATCAAACTTCATGTCCATCAGCTGCTGACCGATGTGTTCCGTAAAACAGGACCCGCACAACATAATTTTTTGCGGATAGCGGATCGGCTGAGGCGGTCCGATGATTTGAATGGGAAGAAAAAAAGGATCCACCTTAATGATTTAAAAATATTTCGCTGGCCAAAATCCTGCTTTTTTCCAAAGCAGATTCGTTGATCTGAGCCAAGGCATTCTTTTTTTGAAAATAATCGATCATGACCAGACTATCCATATTGCCCACCAGTACATCGCCAGCCATCGGGCAACCCCCAATGCCCTGGAGAGCACCGTCAAATCGCCGGCAACCTGCCTGGAAGGCCGCATCGAGTTTTTCCAGGCTGTTTTCCCGGCGCGAATGCAAGTGTACACCCGATTCTATCATCGGAAATTCTAAAAGAAGTGATTTGGTGAGAGCATGAACCTGATCTGAACTCGCAAGTCCAACAGTGTCGGCCAAGGAAACAACCGTTACTCCCATCTTCACCAGTTTTTGGATCCATTGAAGGGCAATTTCCTGCGACCAAGGATCTCCATAAGGGTTTCCAAAGGCCATCGAAATATACACCACCAGCCGTTTGTTTTTTTGCCGGCAGATCTCCAACATGTCCATGACAGTCATGAGGGAAGTTGAAATCGATGAATGGGTGTTGCGCTGCTGAAATGTTTCGGAAATCGAAAAAGGAAATCCCATGTCCTGGATGGTTGCATGACTGGCGGCTTCTGCCGCACCCCGGACATTTGCCACGATGGCCAATAGCCTGGTTTTGGATGTACCCGGAATGATCTTTTCTATAACCCGTTTGGTGTCGGCCATCTGCGGGATGGCTTTGGGAGAAACAAAACTCCCGAAATCCAGGCTGTCAAAGCCAACCTCTAGGAGGCTGTTGAGGTATTCGATCTTTTTTGCGGTAGGAATAAAATCTGGCCAGCCCTGCATGGCGTCCCGGGGGCATTCGACGAGCTTGACCCTGTTTTCTGAGACGACCGTTGCTTTCATTCCACGAAACTAAATCAATTCCCTGTTTAAAACCCATTAAAGGACCGGATCCGATTTTCGATTTTTTCCCGCATCCCGTTGAAGAATCTCCTTCTTTCTTTTTCACCCACAAAACTCATCAGCGATGACTTGCGCATAATATTCTGTAAATGCAGGTAGGTATATTCGGTAAAAGCTGGGTCCCGGGTCATGATGATATTTAAAACCGTATGGTTGAGAAAGACCATTTTTGTATTATTCAAGACTGCCATATTGCTGTTGTCCCCCAGGATGAACTCGTTATAATATAGCTTATATGAAACGCTCGCAGCAGTGGGTTTGCCACCTACAGGAAATTTGCATCCGGCTTCCGCTTGTTTCTCAATATGATTGACCATATCAAGTAAACTTTTATACACCCCCAGGGCATATTCTTCAGAAGGAAAAATCTGGCTTTGCCGGTAATAGTCAATCTGACGGAGCGTAGCGTTCATGCTGTCGTCATGCCAAATTTCTACAGAAGGCAATTTGTTGTAGGCTTCTCCGATCTTGGTTGTAAACTTAAATATAATGGGTCGCAGGGATTCCAAAAGCAAAATGTCTTTCCCTTCGAGGGGATATTGCAGGATGGATTTCATCCAGAAAAAAATCTTAAATATGGTCAGTTCGTGAAAACCAAAACAATGAAAAATAAACAAATCCTTCCCTAAATAATAGAGTTCCCGGTTTTCAAATGAATTGAAATAATTCAAATGGTTCAGAAGATTTTCCAAGTATTCCTCCATTCCGAAATTGTGATTGTTGGATAGAGGACCGGAGAACAAATAGGAATTGTTGTTGAGGTGAAAAAGCTGATCCAGCGACAGGTTATAATGTACGCAGAGGGTTTTCATTTCTTCAAAAGTCAAGGGCTTTTCACCGCGTATTCTTCGGTATGCACTGTCGTTGCTGATTTTAAGAAGATCAGCTACTTCGTCCACGAGAGAAAGATGAGCGGCCAGGTTGGATTTAATATGCTGGAAGAAAATCTGCTGCACACCAGGCTGCTCCATGTCCTTTGGTTTTGGGTTGGTGGGTTTTTTCCTATCTGTTTGTCTTAACTTTTGTCCTGCTCAGCGTCAAAATAAATATAACTTAATTTTTCACAAAAAAACAAGTTCTCCGCTGAATTTTGAAGCGGGTCATCGCCTAAGGGTAAACACTTAATGGGAGGAAATCAGCAAGCGGAATACCATAGGATTGGCGAAGCGGGAGTAGCTAGAACTGGAGTCTTTTTTTCATGGCTTCATACAGAATGATACCCGCTGCTACCGATACATTCAGGGAGTCAAAATTGCCGACCATCGGGATCGTAAAATGCTGGTCAGCGGCCTTGACCAGGTAAGGTTGCAGACCCTTATCCTCACTACCCATCATCAAACAGCAGGGCAGGTTCAGATCCAGTTGGAAAACCTTTGTATCCGTTTTCATCATACTGGCAAAGGCCAGGATACCGTTCAGGTGAAGGGTGTCTACCGCTTTGAGGAGACTGGTTACCCGACAGATATGAATTTTTTCCAGTGCGCCGGCTGAGGATTTCAGGGCTTCTTCGTTTAGAGCGGCAATGCCTTTATCGGGAATGATCAGGGCCTGCGCTCCGCAGCATACCGCTGTACGGGCGATCGCCCCAATGTTTCGAACATCTGTAATCCCATCGAGTAGCAGAAACAGCGGGGTAGCTCCCGACCCGACGACCTGGTCGATCACGGTCTGCAAGTCCATATAGACAAAAATCGCGGCCAGCGCTAGAACACCCTGGTGGTTGGCTCGGGTATAGGAAGACAATTTCTCTATCGGTACCTGTTGAATGGGTATGCCCCGTTGGGCGGCCAACTTTCTGATTTCTCCAATGGACTCACCGCTCACATTGCGCTGAAACAGGATTTTATCGATCGCCCTGCCACCCTCCAGGGCTTCAACCAGTGGCTGCCATCCATGAGCAGTCAGCCGATATCAACCAGGGTGTGGACCGGTCCAAAAAAGAAGAACAGGGTGCCGGCGATCAGGGTATGATGTTTGGATATGCCAGTCATGAAACGGACGATTATATGCCGCTGGCCCTGGATCTGGCCCACAAACTGCTCATCGAGCTGGCCGCACTCAGAAGAGAAAATAAAGAAATTAAATACCTCCGGCCCGATGCAAAAAGCCAGGTAACCCTGGAATACGATGATCTGAACAATCCCATCCGGATAGACGCCATCGTCATCTCCACCCAGCACGACGATTTTGATACAGAGGCCAAGATGCAGGCTAAGATCAAGAAAGACATCATCTCCATTCTCATCCCCCGGGTTAAATCAAAGTATAAAAAGTACGGCCACTTTTTTAACGATAAAATTAAATACCACATCAATCCAACTGGGAAATTCGTCATCGGAGGTCCACATGGAGATACGGGGTTGACTGGCCGTAAAATTATTGTGGATACATACGGAGGAAAGGGAGCACATGGGGGCGGCGCTTTTAGTGGAAAAGATCCTTCTAAAGTTGATCGCAGCGCAGCATACGCAACCAGACATATCGCCAAAAACCTGGTGGCAGCCGGAGTCGCGACTGAAGTGCTCGTTCAAGTTTCCTACGCCATCGGAGTGGCACAACCCACGTCCATCTATGTAAATACCTTCGGAACTGCCAAAGTAAAAATGACGGACGGGGAAATCGGAAAGATCGTAGAGTCCGTATTTGATATGCGTCCCTATTTTATCGAACAAAGATTAAAACTCCGCAATCCGATCTACAGCGAAACGGCTGCCTACGGACATATGGGACGCAAACCGGAAACCGTTGAGAAAGTATTTGTATCACCCGACGGTAAAACCATCAAGAAAAAAGTAGAGTTGTTTACCTGGGAGAAATTGGATTACGTGAAAAAAGTGAAACAGGCCTTCAAATTAAAATAAATCCGATATTTTTGGTACAAAGGACCGGCTCCAAGCCGGCCCTTTTTTATTTGCCGGTACCCCAAACCGGTTCGGTTCCTTTTCTTTCCTTCCGGCACTTAAAAAACAGGTGCTTAAGCTGTAATTTCGACTATGCATCAGCCCGAAAATCCCTGGACAATCATTGAGAGAAACCAGGTCTATGAAAACCCCTGGATAACCGTCACCGAATTTCAAGTTGTCAATCCCGCTGGAGGTCCGGGGATTTATGGGACCGTTCATTTTAAAAACAAGGCGATCGGAATTATTCCCCTGGATGAACAGGGAAATACCTGGTTGGTGGGTCAGTTCAGATTCCCGCTCAGCCAATACAGTTGGGAGATTCCCGAAGGCGGAGGCCACCTGGATGAAGAACCCCTGGCAGCTGCAAAAAGGGAACTGCTGGAGGAAACCGGACTGGTCGCGCAAAATTGGACAAAAATCCTGGAAATGCATCTATCCAATTCTGTCAGCGATGAACATTCCATCATTTATCTTGCCCAAAATCTGACGCAAGGCAAGGCCGCTCCGGAAGAAACGGAACTGCTTGCTCTGAAAAAAATACCGATAACCC
>JABDAN010000082.1:3331-11717 GCA_013289175.1 Bacteroidota bacterium | reverse complement strand
CGGATACCCAGTCCATATGCAGGCGCCAGTGCATTGAAAAGGTCCTGGCCGGTTGTTGGATTGCTGGCCGTCGTAGCATTTACAAATGCAACGGCTCCAAACAAACCGTTTTTAGAAATCGGCATCCTAAATTCAGATTCACCATAAACCATATTGGTGCCCCGGAATCGGCCTTGCACATATCCCCTACCTGAACGGCCGTAGGTATCCCATCCGATGGCTGGTAGCGCGAGGTAGGGAACATTGCCACTGGTAACAAATTGCCCCCATGTCCAAAAAAGCCAGCACCATACCAGGTTTGGATTTTTGAAGGGGAATATAATTTCGCCATTCCGCATACAGCATGGTGCTGTTCTGTGATCCGCCAAATATTTTTTCGTTCACGCGAAAACCCAGGCTCGCATAAATCCCTTTGTAAGAATTGACCGGATTGTCGCGACTGTCCTGGGCGACTTTAAACAACAACCCATTGGTAGAATAGTGCAGCGGATTGAATCCATATTTTGTAGAATAATAATAATGGGAAGTGATGTTCACATCCGGTGTGTCCAGCTTCAGAGACTGGTCATCAATATCAAAATGATCATCGATATTCACTCCGACACCGGCATACCAGTGTGGAAATAATTCTTTCATCGCGGTTTCATAAAAGCGGATATAATTGTATCGCATCGGCTGCTGAAGAACCGGCTTGCTCACATCTGTGCCGTCAACGTTAAAATTTAATGTTGTGTTCAAACCATAAATACCCAGACCATAGGTCGGCTGTGCGAAAAATAACAAACGTACATCTCCAGGAATATACCAGGTATTTCCGGGCAGGTAGATATCAGATCTGGCACAAAGCAATATCTGCTTCTGGGTAGTCAGAGAAATGGACACCAGAGCCGACGAAAGTTGCGTATTTTTTTTGTCGCCCAATAAATTTGTCGCGCTGATCGCGGCCCCGAGTACAAACCCATTGGCGGGTCCATATCCAATAATCGGAAGCAGGGATACATTGCGGACGCCGGGTATGATGATATCGCTTCTTGCTGGTCCTTGTTTATTGAACATCTTACCGATTACCCCGATCAGATCAACGGGATTCACGGCGTTCTGTTGGGCAGATTCTGTGGGATTTACCTGACCATATCCCCCCATACATGAAATTAAACATAAGGTCACCGCAAATACCGGCCTGAATATCGTTTTTATCGTTAACATCTCTTCTGATACCGAATGTATGTTTATCCTTTTAAATAGGGGTTAAACGTCATAGGGAAAGTACACTGGTTACAAAAAAAGGGTTAATAACGGTTAAATGGGGCATGCCGACAGAAAGACTTTTTGTTACCTTGTAGTGGATTTCAACACTAAACTGCTCCGGAATGAAAAAATATTTTTTCCTCTGTTTGTTGGTGGCAGCCATAAGTACGCTTGGCCATCCTGTTTTTTCTCAATCAAAGACTTCAAAGACCGATACCGCTTCGCTGGGTATGGCAGGAGACAATCTGGATCTGTATGCGGTTCTGGATCTTTTTCTTAAGTCAAAGACTATTGAAGGCTTTGAAAAATCCCTGAATGAACAAAAAACGGGAATCAATAATCTGGACCTTGATTTGGATAAAAAAGTTGATTTCATCAAAGTGGTGACCAAGAAGGATGGGGACTCCTATACATTTATACTGCAAGATGCCGTAAGTAAAACGGAAACCCAGGACGTTGCCGTCATCCTGGTAAACCGGGATAAAAACAAAAAAGTCAGCGTGCAGATTGTAGGTGACGAAGATCTTTATGGCAAGGATTATGTTATCGAGCCAAAAACTTCTCCTACCCCCGCTGTTACGGCAAATCCAGCCTATGGCGGTCCGGATCCTGCCAAAGATGTGCCTGCCTCTACTACAACGGTGGTCGTGCAATCGGCGCCCGTCGTTCAATATGTATATTCACCGGCTTATGTTCCCTACTACCCGCCTTACTATTATGGATATTACCCGCCCTATTTTGCGATGGCAACCGTGTTGGCTGTGGGTATTTACCGGCACAATAACTGGTACCACCATGGAGGTTATTATGGTGGCCACTATGGTGGGGGAAATACCGTCATCATCAACAACCGGAATCAGATAAATCACTACAACAATACCAGGAACACCTCAAACCGGGTTCAACACAACAATGCCAGTGGAAACTATGGAAACGGCAATCGCGGGTCAGCATCTACAAGACCTTCTGCATCCACCCGTCCTGCCGGCTCAACAAGACCTTCGGCGTCCACGCGACCTTCCACATCGGATTTTTCAAACCGGGCAAATTCATCGGGAGGCCGCAACCGGAGCAGTGGCGGCAGTTATGGGGGAAGCAGTAGCTTCGGCGGAAGCCGGGGCGGTGGTGGTGGTATGAGAGGCGGCGGTGGTGGAAGAAGAAGGTGATCGATTTATTATCTTCTTTTAATTGGCTGGAATATCTGAGGCGCTCATATCTCTTAGACAAACATATTTACCGTCTTTTTTTTCAAAAAGACTCATGTAGTTACCGGTATTGATGACGGCGCCCGAAGAATCAACCAGTTTAAAATAACCCACTTCGATGATCTGGTTTCCGTCGGTTGAAGGAAATATTTCGTTGGTTTTAAATGACAGCTTATCTGTATTCGAAATCAAATCGGTTTTTAAAAACTCTACAATGGCTGCTCTGCCTACCAGGGGTGCCCGGTTGGGATAAAAGGTAATGGCAGAGTCCGAATAATATCCGATATTCTTCATTTCCCCGGCATTGTAGGTGGCTGCAAATTCATCTTCCTTGGCCTGGATATCCTTTTTGATCTGGTCTTTGTCAATCGCTGCGACAGCAGTTTCGTCTTTTTTTTCGTTGCAGGAAATGATGGCTGCTGATATAAAACATATACATGCTCCTTTCACCATTGTTTTTTTCATATACACCGGTTGAATTTTTATAATTGAATACGCTGCCTAAATGTACCAAAATCCAATACGAAAATCTAGAAAAGTCGTCTCAAGCCAACAATTCCCGCTTCCCCGGCATCCGGCCTGATTAAACCCTCCATTGGCCTGGCAAGATCAATGGTGATATAGAGGATCATGGCGGCCAGAAACGAAAAAACACAAACGACGATCCATTCCTTTTTTTGAATGACTGGCGTGGTAAACCCACCCACAAAACAAATGGACAGAACCAGCAAAATCAGCGCAATGGAAACGGGACTCGGAATACCGGCGTTTAACAAAGCCTCCCGCTTGGCGCTGATGTCGAACAGACGGATCAATGCACCGGTCATATCATCAGCTGGGTTATGTGTATCGGGCCTTTTGCTGAGGGTAACCGTGAGCGCCCACAGTTGGTCGGTTGTGCTGGGTAAAGTTTCTTTGCTTTTCCCCGGCGTTAAGTCGCCGCCCCCGTTGTCATAGTACGCAATCCGTTCTTCGAGGTATTTTCTTAGTTCTACCCGGTAAACATTTCGGATACTGTCGGGAAAGAAATCAGTCCGCAGGATCGCATTTCTCAGATCATTGGATTCATCTACAATCATGCTCCTCAGATTTTCAAACCGGACCCCTGATTGCCCAAATGAAAAAGCGAGCATAAAGCCCCACAATCCAAATAAGGCTCCCATCAGGGAATTGATACCACCCCGCGTATCGGTATCTTCCGGTCCCCAGAATTTCTTGCGCATCCCGTTACCCCATTTTACGATAAGGGGCATGAGAACAAGCAGGGTCAGACAGATGATCCAGGCGTCAACTTTTAAAAATAGGGAGTTTCCCATGGATTGTAAATTAGAAATTATATCCGAGTCCGAAAACAATACCGTAATCCAGTGTGCTCGAAGCAGGAGCCGGTGGCTCACTATCATAGTTATTATAAAATCCCAGATTCAGATTAAAATCACTGATGATTTCCCAGCTCAGATTGGTCTGACCACTGTTTCGAATACGACCTTTCTGGGAGAGACTGTAAAAAAATGTCTGAGAAAAATCAAAGCTTATTTTCGGAGCCGTAAACCGGAAAAAATTGAATTGCAGCTGACCAAACAGTTCAGTCAGTGTTCCGGATTTCACATCGTCCATACTTTCCTGCTGATTAATGGCTACCCCCGTTCTCAACCATCCGTACACCCTTTGTGTTTTAATGAATTTATTACCGGCCCCTAGGCCCTGCTGGTATCTCCTTTTGATACCCAGCTCTACATTACGCTGATAAGAAACGAAAGCGGTTAGGAACCAGGTTGAATTCAGATAATAATTGTATTTGAAATTGATATTTTCCTGATCCCTGGAAAAAGCGGTATCCGTGATGGAATAAATACCGGAGGCTCCAAAAGTGATCTCATCCTTGCGGGTTACATAGCTGGCATTCAGGTCAAAATTAAGACGCCCGAATTTGCTGGACTTGGTATAAGTATATCCCACCGTGGCATTGCCTGAAAACCGGTCCAGGAAAGCATCTTTAAATGGATACAAAACGGAAATCCGTTCCAACAACCATTCCATCGTATCTTTTTCGTTCACGATGGTGATATATCCCGGTTTTTTATTCGCCATAATTTTTCCATAATAAACATGATCTTCGGTTGTTTCAATCCTGAAAATAACGGCCGTGGCAGAAATGGTCCTCAGTTTGATCAGCTGCACCGAAATATCATTGGCGTCCGCCGGATCAAAATTGGCCACTCCCAGTTTGATCGTTTTGATTTCTCCCAGGATGATGCTGCCGTTTCTGAAAAACAACGTATCCTGCTGTTTTTGAGAATACAGTTTTCCTGAAAAAAATCCCAACATGAACAGCAAGATTAATTTTTTCAAGGTCCACAAAAAATATGATCAGAGAAGAATATCTGCTCCGATGGTAATGGTTGTGCCGGTCTGCCCCGCGGTATACAATCCAAATGTTCCTCCTGCCGAACATTTGTATATATAGTCAACCTGCAGATTCAGCCGCCAGCTCCTGCTCCTCATCGGGTATACATTTACTCCGCCACCGGCTTCCCATGGGCGTCTGTCCCACTGGTCCCAGAAATAACTATTGATTCCGTAAATCATCAGTACCCTCGGTATGACCATTTTGGAAATCTGCAGGGCATAGCCATAGTCATTAATGACCTGGATGGGTACCGGTCCGGTGGCATTAAAGTTTGACAACTTCCTTCCAAAAAACTCCAATTCAACGCCAAAGCCTCTGTATTTCATTCCCAGGTCAATCGACCCCATATCAAAGTTCGCGTCTATGACGGTTACCCCCGGAGCCAGGGCACCGGTCTGGAAAAAAAGTACGCCATCAGTATTTTTTACCTGTGTTTCATCTGGTCCGCTTGCGGTGGAATCGGTATAACGGTTTTCCCGGTTATGCGTGAAACTCACCCCAAACCGGGTTGCTACATTCCGATGATATTCAAAATCGCCAAGGCCGCCGCGCGGCCCGAATTCGCCGGTGGTCGGCATGGTCATCAGTGTAAAACTTTTTGCCAGATCCCGGGTCTCTCTTGAAGCTTTGATACCCAGGGTGCTGAGATTGTCGCCCAGCATTACATTGTAGTATAACCGTGGTATGATCTGCCCGGTCAAAAATGCGCCGTTTGTAAATCCGGCCCGAAGTGTTTCTTCTCCCATGGTACGGTCGGTGGACATATAAAAAGGAAATGGTCCCTGCATGGACCGGATACATAGGTTGGGAGCAACGCCCACGCCAAAGCGGAAATGTTCGTTAAATGTATATTGAAGATTGCCATATACCAGGGTTTGCTGGGTAGTCATTACCGTCCAGACGGTAGCAGTATATGTCAGATTTGGAGTAAGCAGCCATCCCGAAAACCAAAGCATGGTACGATGCCAGTAAATATCATTGCGGCCAACGAATGCCTGGGGGTTACCAAGATGATCGTACCATACCTGAGTACCGGGGGTCTGATCCAGATACCTGACCAGCGCATAGATACTTAAATTCAGCGTTCCGTATTTGGTTTTTATCAAATTGAAACCTCTACCCGGTGTGAGTTCACCGGAAATTGTATTGAGCGCCTGAGCGGTGTCTGGATATTTCAGTTCGCCAATCTGCGCCTTTGACGTGTCTGGAAATTCTTCCTTGTTTTGGGCCTTTGATCCTAGACTAAAAAACAATAAAAACAACAACCAGATTAATTTTCCCATTCTATTTTTTTTAATCGATGGTAAGAAATATGATGGTTGACGCTAGGTGGGTAGGCGCAGAACTATTTTGATATATTCGCCTTCTCCCACATCCTTACTTTTAAACGGGCAGCGTCAAAGAGTTTGGTATAATTCAGCTTCCTTATTTTTTCACTCGTTGTAGGAGAAAGGACTTTCCACAGAGGTGCATACATTTCATAAACCGACAGATAAAATTTCTGATCGGGTGGTGCTACGATATCGGTACCGAACAAAAAACGGTCAGGAAATTTTTCAAACACGCTCGCACTGTTCTGAATCGTTTTTGAATTGGTCACAATATATTTCGCCACTTCGTCCCAGGAAATATCAAAATACACGTGCGAAAATGCTGGATCGCTCAGTATATCTTCTATAATGCTGACCTGATCTGAAGGTCTTTCCCCCGGTTCGATGGAAGAATATCCAACGGGATGCACCACCCGGCCGAGACCCATATGTGCCCAGATGATTGTCGTGGCGGGGTGTCGCTTCAGTAGTTCCTTCATCTGCGAGAGATAGACCGCTTCTGCTGTAGGTTTTGCAAAGGGAACGTCAATGTCACTGTGGATGAGCACGATCAATCCGACCCTGCCGGCGAAATCCAGGATGCTGTCCAGGGCCGGGTTGGTCAGACTGGCCGTTTCTCCGGCGACCTTGGAAGAAACAAATTCTTTGTGTATCGAAAATTCGCCGATGCCGGTGAAGACGCCGGGAAATGTGCGAAGTACCCTTTCAATATGTTTCACACCGTACATATCGGCCGGATTAAATCCAATGATCATGGGATCAAGACGGGCCTGTTGTTCTTTACTCAGGGCTTTATATTGCATGGCAATATATGCATCCGTGAAAGAGTAGTAATACAGGGGCGCATCTGATTGCAGATAATAAGTGGGTGCGTAGGATCCGGAGTTCTGGTAACTCCATTCCTGTTGCAACGGAATGCCAAACAAAGTAGAACGACCCACTACACTTCCCATAATCTCCAGGAATTTATTCACGGTGATGCCTTCCTGGATATAATTTGTTAGGTGGAAATGACTGTCGTTGAACAGATATTCATCTGCCGGCTTTTGTGCCATGACCGGATTTTCCGGCGCGGTCACTCCCAGGCAACACAGTATCACAATCAAAATTGGCTGTTGAATTTTCATGGCCGTCTTTTTCACTCCTACATTTTTGGACTCACCAGGTAAGGATTTACCTTTAGTTCTTTCACGATATCATAAATGGTTTTTTGCGCCTTCACACTATTACCCACAACATTCAGCGGAGGAGAGATGACGGCGATGCCGAATTTTCCGGGACAAACGGCAATGATTCCTCCACCCACCCCGCTTTTACCCGGAAGGCCCACTTCGTACAGCCATTGTCCGGAATCATCATACAGACCCGCGGTCGCCATCACAGACAAAGTGAATGCGCAGGTTTCGGGAGATACCACTTTCTTTTTAGTGATTGGATTGACGCCACCATTGCCTAGGGTGGCCGCCATCACGGCAAGGTTCCGGGCGTTTACATTGATCGCGCATTGCCTGGTATAGATGTCCGTGGCCTGCACCGGATCGAAATACATGCGTCCGTATGCAAATAGTAAATGCGCGATCGCCTGATTCCTTAGATTGTCACCGGCTTCACTGATGTAAACAGGTTCATTGACATAGAGTATTTCCCCGGCAAAATCATCGTGTGTCTGAAGAATGTTTTTCCATTTGGCAGCTGAATCCGCTCCGGCAATCATACTAACCGCGGCTATGGCTCCGGGATTCACCAGGGGATTTATTTCTTTTCCCTTTTGAAGTTCAATAGCGATGATGGAATTGAAACGGAGGCCCGTGGCGTCGACGCCGATTTTTTGTCTTACCGCTTCCTCGCCCTGTTCTTCAATTACCTTCGCTAGCGTGAAAACCTTCGAGATCGATTGAATGGAAACCCTCGAATTCAGGTCTCCGGCGGTATATATTTTTCCATCGGCGGTTACCAGACCAATTCCGAAAATATTCGGATCGACGGCTGCCAGCTCTTTGATATAATCGGCATTTTTGCCCTCCTTAAGATCTTTATACTTTGCATAGGCCCTGTCGATGATGGCCTGGTAGTCGGGGGCAGCAGGGGCGGCCATCGGTTTGTTTTTTCCCTTTTGTGATTGGGCGCCGGAATAAGATACCGCGGCGACTATGACCACAAGGATCAAAACCGGGAGAAAGGATAGTTTTTTC
>JABDAN010000082.1:0-3321 GCA_013289175.1 Bacteroidota bacterium | reverse complement strand
GTATCTAATTTTTATTGAAATAGAAATTCTGCGAGAAACTGTATTTAAACGAAAACTGAAGTTTTACGGTGTTAGCGCTGAACCCATCGGTAAAATCCGTGCGCTTTCCGTATTCCAGTTCAGCTGCTACGAGTGCATTTTTAAAAGGTGTTGCAATGAGGTTTAGCGTGGCGTACTGACCATCCTTATAGGCACTGGGTGAACTGAATTCTGTATTATCGATGTGAATACCGGAATACCCGATCGTCGTACTTAATTTGGGAGTCCAGTTGTGTTCAAAATAGGCGACATAGCCCAAAACGGGAAGGGCTTTGCCGGTTACCGGTTTGGTGATGTCTCCCGGATTTCTGATGATACCCACATCAACCGGACAATCGTTCATATAATTTTCTACGCCTTGTCCGTAAATTATGGCCAGTCGAATCACATTATCTTTGGTGACATTTAATACAGAGCTCAAATGAAGGCCCCATCCTAGGGTGCTACCGGTTAGGTTATAAACTCCAGTGGTATGGATATCGGACCATTGAATATTGCGCAGTATACCTGCCAGCTGCACATGACCCCAGTCACCACTTTTCTTAAAATGGGCAGACAGGTCTGGCAAAGGATAATGAGCTTTTACACTGTCGATTTCAATACGGGTTTCCAGGGTTCCCTGATCAGCACTTACGCCCGGTTTTTCCAGTGAGATATACAATTCATTGTCCCCGGTCATGGCTGCATAACGGATTTGCAGATTTCGGAAGAATACCATTCCGCAGGGCCCCCAGTATTCCATGATGTTGGGAAAGATGGAGGCATCCATAAAAGTTGAATTGGTTTGTCCCGCGAGAATACGTCCTACTTCACCGTATGCATGTCGCAAACGCATCGTGGTCTGTCCTTCGTCTGCGCCCACGCCGAACATGTCAAATTCAAAGACCGCTTTGAGTTCACCAATCGGTGTGGGTGTATACCCTTTCACGCCAAATCTTGTCTGTCTTACGCCGAAGAAAACGTTCCCGTCGGGAGCATATTGATTGGCATAGGTGGGAAGTTTGGTTACCCGAAGCGCATCAGACCAGGCCGGGTTGATTTGTTTGAAATCATATCCTGCATCCAGCTGCGCGAATCCATAAATTTCAATGCCGCTTGGCTTCGTGGAGTCCTGGCCGTGAGCCGGTCGCATCAGACCAAATATGGCCATTATCAAGAGTAAATATGATTTCATAACCCAGGTTTAAGATTGAATAAATATCTCTTGTATTGTTTCCAATGATAGAACAAACCAGGAGGGCCATCCAAATAAACGGGGTTAATAACGGTTAAATGTGTTGGAAAAATTTACTGCCTGTTTTTCATGTACATGATGATTTCATGTTCCAGGACTTCGGATAAATTTTTATACTCCTGCTCCGCCACCTTGTCCTGAAATGCCTTGGTTCTGAATCTATCAGTATTTAACTGACTGGTGTGGTAGTCTTCACAAAGAGATTTGAACTCATCATCAAAATGGTAAAGTAATCGGATAGTTTCCTCGTATTCGGGAAAACGGGCAAGCATCATATTGAGTGCAGGTGAAAACATGGTCTAAATAAAACCCTTATTCGTTTATTCAATGATAGCTTAAAATGACCCCCAAGTCCAAAAATGGGGGGTTTATAACGGTTAAATGGGGGTCTAACTTGAATTATTTCAACCTTTTAGGATGTTTTTGCAAATAATATGTTAAATTGTATTCACTCTCAGGATTTTTTCGTTGCCACTTCAGTCAGGCTATTGACCAGTTTTTCAGAATCCTTCCCTCTGCAAAAGGCAAATTTTTTAAGATAGCAAACAGTATTCTACATGGAAATCTCTATCCCATTTTCCATTGACGAGATTTACTCCCAGATGAACCGGATTCTGGAATTCAGTGCATTTAAAAATTCACCGACCCTGTCCAAATTTTTTGAATTTATTATTTCGGAGACGGTTCAAAAACGCAATAAGCAAATAAAGGAATACAGCATTGCGGTTAACGTACTCAATCGTCCGACAGATTTTAATCCGCATGATGATGCTGTTGTACGCATTCACGCAGGCCGGCTGAGGAGGGCCCTGAATGAATACTATTTTACAACGGGGATTTCGGATGCCATGATCATTGACATTCCGAAAGGATGTTATATACCCAGTTTCCACCTGGCGAAATCAGTCACTCCGAAAGAGACTATATCTTTTCAGCCTGCAATGACAGATATAGAGACCAAGCCGGTGGTGGTCATATTTCCCCTGAAAATTACTCCGCACAGCGATGAAGGATCTGAATTTGCGGCCATACTGGGCGAACAGTTAAGCGCGGAACTTTCAAGATTCCAAGATCTGACGGTGATTGGGTACTATTCTGATGAGATTGCACAGAAAATAGAGGAGAATGTGATGGAAGCCGGAAAACTCCTTAAAGCTGACTACATTCTGTCAGGAAATATTCTGATATCACGACAACACACACGTATCCGAATTAATTTATTAACTGCTTCTACAGGAGCCGTCCTGATGACCAGAACATTTGATAAAGAGACACCCTTTTTAAGTATCATGGAGATACAGGATGAGATCATCAACGAAGTGACTGCAACTTTGGGAGGTTACAGCGGTTTGCTCTTTCTAGAAATGGCAAAAGCCGCTCCTTTTAAGGCTTCCCATGATGCAAAACTGAGGGAAGGCATTTCGAAATATTACAAATACCACCGGTATTTTTCTATTGAAAATTATAAAAATGCCTTTTTTACATTCCGGCGAGCTGTAAAGGAGCATCCGGAAAATGCGACGACATGGGCTATTTTAGGAGAATTGCATATTGGTGGCATCGGTTTGGGTGTGCCCAATACCAAAAATCCGCTGGAAGACGCGCAGCAGTGCATACTTGCCGCTTTGCAGTTAGATCCACTTTGCCAGCATGCTTGGTACGCACAAACATTGTATCATTTATTCAAAAACGATAAAGAGGAATGTCTGAACTCCGCTAATCAGTGTATAAACCTGAATCCCAATAATTATGCAATGGTTGGTGGCGTTGCATGTATGTTGGTTTGGGGAGGGTATTTCGAAGTGGGATATCCTTTAATGGAAAGAGCCGTACACGCCAATCCATTTTATCCCTGGTGGATAAACGGGGGATTTTCTTTCTATCATCTCCATAATGGGAATTATACAGAGGCATTCAGATGGGCGGAAAAATTACACTGTGAAGAGATTTGCTGGGATCCACTTTTAAAATGTGTATCGCTTGCTTATCAGGAAAAACCAGGCGAAGCATTTATTTATCTGGGAAAATTGTTGAGGATCGATCCGGAT
>JABDAN010000081.1:68-11745 GCA_013289175.1 Bacteroidota bacterium | reverse complement strand
CGAACCTGAGGAGTACTTAATACCGCACGGTCTCAAGGGTAGTGTAAACATCGTATTTAATCAATGCCAAGGCGAAAATGTTCGGTACGAGAATGGAAGGCGTGTTTACGAAATACCTTCGAATGGAGTTTTGCTCACTAAATTTAAAGATCAGTATGGTACAATAGATCATCATTATTTTTATGTGGACAAAACCGGCAAAAGAACTCGATTAGAGATTTATGAATATCAATATAATAAGGACGGAACAATTAAATGGATTATAGAGGATCCGCTAAAAATAGGCGTTTTTTTTGATGGTACAACTGGAGTGTATGGAGGAAAAGGTGAGATGAATTTTCAGGAATTTTTGATTTCAGATTCTAGCGACCTTAATATTTATAAATCTTCCGAATACAAGAGAGACTTTGAAAAGAAGTTGCAAAGACTTTTAAATGATGATTTTTCTCCAGGTACATTAACTGAAAGTGAAATGGACTCAATAGAGAACCGATTAAATAAAAAAAAGGTGTCAAATTAATTCATACGTCTGTTCGGATTTAGATATATTATTTAGCAGAGATTGGAAAATATAAAAAACTTCAAAGAGTCACTCCTCTATGAATAAATTAACTTATTTATCAACCTTTTTATTTTTAATGGTAGCATGTCAGACAAATAGTTCTGTGGCACATGGTACGACGACAAATTCTTTACCAGACATCACGCAAACATTTAAATCAATTATTAATGGTGACTGGTACCAAGCATCTTATATAGAAAGCATTAAGGAGACGAAATCTCCCTTTCGTTCTAAAAATTCTCTATTTGAATATGTTGAGTTAAATATAAACACAAACAAAACAACGGGCGACAGTCTTGCGATTGGGGCACCCAGTATTCATGAAGGATCAAGTTTTATTGTTTATTTCAAGCCTGGTTTGACAAACACATCATTTCCAACAAATATTGTTGACGAGAACAGGAGTAGTTATTTTGAGCTAGGTTACAGTATATCAAGAAATGATACCTCTTTAATAATCTTTCATTATAATAGAGAAAAGAAATTGATTGGACAGGTGAAATATTTGAGAGCTTCTAAAAACTCTGAGGGTGCATTGCAGTTTATGGTCAATAAAACTTTATTTGCTGGAGACTATAATGCGGAAGATAGTTCGGGAAAGACATCAGTTCTGAAGTTCACAAATGATGGTCATTTAATTGGCATTTCAGAGGTGGAAAAATATTATATACTTACTGATTTTGTTGTTGAGCCTGAAAATAGTGTAGATGAAGTGTTCTTCGACATTCAAACTAGTAAACAAAAATGTTATGCATTTGTAATTGAGGGAGACACAACCAAGTTATATGACGTTCAAGAAAGTGCTGGTCAAGACACATTAACTCGAGGACAACTTAAATATAAACTTGTTAGGCAATGAATGAATTGCTGTTTAAATATAACTTAAATATTATGTAATCCAGGGCGATCTTATTCTGTCCTCAAGCTTTTTACGGGATTTGATATTGCTGCATTAACCGTCTTGAGTCCGATTGTAAACAGCGTGATTAGCACCGCAAGAAGTCCGGCCCCTAGAAAGTGCCAGAAGCTGATATTTATTCTGTATGCGAAATCCAACAGCCAACGGTGCATAAACCACCAGGTAACTGGAGAAGCTACGATAAATGATATAACGACAAGTTTTAGGAAATCCCTGGACAATAAGTTTACAATATCCAGTATAGAAGCGCCCATCATTTTGCGGACTGCAATCTCTTTGGTTCGTTGAAGGGTGCTGTAGGAAGCCAACCCAAACAATCCCATGCAGGAGATAAAGATTGCCAAAACCGTAAAATTTAAAAATAACTTACCGAATCTTTCTTCGGCGCGATACTGTTTATCGAAGTGTTCATCCAGAAAGTAATATAATAGCGGCCTGTAAGGAATAATACTCTTCCATTTTTTTTCAATTGCTGAGAGTGTGGCAGGCAAATGGTCAGTGGATACTTTGACGGAAACCAGATAACAGACTTCCGGCTCTATACGCATGCTGAGCGGTTTGATCTCCTCCTGCAGGGATCGGAAATGAAAATCCTTCATTACTCCGATGATCCTGCCATCCCTTCCGAACTGGCTGAAACGACGGCCTACGGCCTGTTGCGGTGAATGGTAGCCGAACATTTTTGCGGCGGTTTCATTGATCAGCATGGCCTTGGTGGTATCGGTCTGAAATTCTCTTGAGAAAGTCCGGCCGGCTACTATTTTTATTTTAAACTGATCGACATAATCCCAATCTACAAAATAGGAATCGAGATTGGCAATCTTCAGATCGCCTTTTTGGTTTTCTATCTGGCAATTGACTATCGGTGCATCAGTACCAGGGACGTTAGAGGCAAGAGAAGCCGAAATCACACCAGGGATTTCCTTCAGCGACTGCTGAAAGGCCATTTTGTGTGGATCCCCTTCGGTGTTGATGACCATCATTTGCTGTTTGTTATATCCCAGGTCCTGTTCGCGCATATACCTCAACTGATTGTAAACTACGATTGTGGCAATGATGAATCCAATGGAAAGGGTAAATTGAATTAGGACCAATCCTTTTCTGAGAATATTGCCCCGGCTACTCGTTGCAAAGCGCCCCTTCAATACCTCCGATGGCTTAAAAGATGAAAGGACCAGGGCGGGATAAATCCCCGCCAGCAACCCGATGACCAAAGACGAAGTAAAGAGGAACAAAATATAGGCAGGGTGTTCGAATATGCCATTGCTAATAGTTTTTCCTGAAAGATGATTAAACTCCGGTAGGAGCAGGGCGGCAAAAAAGCAGGGCTAAGAGAAAAGCGACAAGGGAAAGTACGATAGATTCCCCGGCGAATTGGCCGGCTAGCTGGGGTTGAAGTGCACCAACCACTTTCCTGATCCCTACTTCCTTTGCGCGTTCTGCCGACCGGGCGGTGGTCAGGTTGACAAAATTGATGCAGCCGATCATCAGGATAATGGCTGAGATAAAAGAAAAAAGATAGACATTTTTGCTGTTGCCATTTTTACTTCCGTCACGCGTCGAATGCAGATACACGTCTTTTATAGGCTGAAGCGACAGCGTCGAGGACATCTGATGACTCCTCATGGCTTCGCCTTCCCTTTTTTCAATGAAGGCAGGAAACCTGTCCTGGAGATCCCGGATATTGGTCTTAGGCTTTAAAAGCAGGAAGCAGATGGGATGATAGGTCGCCCATTGCCAGTCGTCCTCCAGACCATCATTCAGGTGTCGGGTTTCGGTGCTCATAGAAACAACGACGTCCCCGCTGACCTGTGAATTTTCCGGCAAGTCTTTCATTACCCCGGTAACTTTGACCGGCCAGCCCTTGCCTGTAATCAGTACTGTTTGGCCGACCGGGTTGCTGTTGCCGAAATATTTTTTTGCGGCGGTAACCGAAAATACGGCAGTGAAGGGCTCTTTCAGAACGGTGTTCGGGTCTCCCTGCAATAGCGGGAAATCGAATACCCGGAAGAACTCAGGATCTGCAATCAACGAATTCTCTTCTTGGTATTTAATATCGTCCTTTCTGAAGAGGAAGCTAACCGTGGCAATACGTACCGCGGATTCTATTTCGGGAAATACCAGCTTCATATTGGGAAGCACGGGCCAAGCGGGCCCATTCGCCCTGATTGTTTCCGTTGGTGTTTTAACATCACAAACCACCCTATAGATACGGTCGGCCCTGCTGTGAAAGCTGTCATAACTTAATTCGAAACGAACGTACAGGAAAATCAGGAAACAGGCCGTTATGCCCACCGACAATCCCAGGATATTGATCAAGGAAAATACCCGGCGTTTCCAAAGATTTCGAAATGCCGTAGTCAGGTAGTTTTTGAGCATGAGTGGGGTTTTAAAATTCACGCAATAAAGCCATCAACCATTTAAATTATCTTGTACCGGATCTGCAATGTCCCGTCGATTTTTCTCATGTGAAACGCGTCCAGAATCGATTATTAAAAGCAATTGAGCGAGAGTAGATGTTTATCCTGATTTGAATGTAGAAATAAGAACCGACTCCTACTAAAAGAAAGTGATAAATGGTTATTGTGAAGGATGGTTTAGGGAAGCTACACTCTTTTATTGACACAGCTCTCCGGCATTTTTACAGATTCCTTTTCTTATTAATATTGCAAACGATATTTATATTGTAGTTATGAAGGGTATGGGAATCTAGATAATAGAAGATGAAAATCAACACTTATTGACACCACATTCACTCTCAACGCCAAATATCTTTCAAGAAGGAGTGTATAAAGTAGATATTACAAACTGTTGCGCGAATTCTAAAGATTTAAAGTGTCGGCCTTTGTCCTTCCAGCTTGGTTCTTATTTGGGCAATTAATATTATACAACATTTATTTTGCAAAAAATTGGATACTTCAAAATAATTTACTGATCTTTGTGCAGCAAAAAAAAATATACAATGCTCCAGGTAGGAAATTATATCGTTTCAAAGCCACCGTTTAACCAGAGAATGGTTAGTGGGATTGCGTTGCATGTTATGAATTGAAAAAAGTTATTCACTTAATACCATGCCCCGCAAAAATTTGCGGGGTTTTTCGTTTTATAACATTCCCGAAAGAATTGTATCAAAAAAAATCATTTTTAAAATGAACAGGCCGTCTTATGCCCTGAATCATCTTGAAGAATTATAAAAAGCGTTTTAAACATCAAGTATGGAAAACATACCACAACAAAAAGTGATCAGTCTGCACAATGTGTTCGATGGTCACTTCCTTGATGCAAATACCTTGTATCTGTATCATTTTAGTGAATTGCCGAGTTTGCATTTGAGAAATCATATTGACGGGGAGAAAGCTTTTGAGGCGTTTAAGGAGAAATTTAATACCAGGATTGTAAGCACGCATCAATATCGCTGGTTTAATCACCGAAAAAAGAAAATTGAGTTTGATTCCACAATTCTCATCTTGGATAATCATTGTCTTTTAGAATTCGATGACTACTACTGTGAAGTCTTGCATAACAATAGGCAACCTGAATTTTTGATGGAGGTTGATGAGTTGTTAAGTCTTTTTAAAGAAAAACAACGGAGGCAACCCTTGGAAATGAATTTAATTGTCCGTAATGCGCGTGGATTTGAATTGAAAAGCATGGAAATCAAGAGAACAAGACTGGATCTGGACTTATTTTACGAGGATGATTTTCAGGAGATCGATGCGACTATACGGAGAAGGCTCGGCAGGAAAAAGGACAAGGGAATTGTTTTATTACACGGATTACCAGGAACGGGTAAGACCACCTACCTGCGACACTTGATTGGCAGGATCAAAAAACGAATCCTTTTCTTGTCACCGTCTGTTGCAGCTGAATTACTGAATCCAGATTTCATCAAATTATTGATTGACAATCCGAATACTGTATTAATCATTGAAGATGCGGAGAATATCATAATGGATCGGAAATTGGATGCGGGATCATCGGTGTCCAATCTGTTGAATATTTCTGATGGATTATTGGCTGACTGTCTTAATGTACAGTTGATCTGTACATTCAATAGTCCGCTGACGATGATCGATAGCGCGTTGCTCAGGAAAGGTCGCCTGATTGCGAAATATGAATTCGGGAAATTGAGTTTGGCCAAAAGTCAAAAGCTAAGTGATCATCTGGGTTTCAAAACCAGGATTACCCAACCTATGTCCATCGCCGATATCTCAGGGCAAAATGAGAAGAATCAGAAACCAAATAATGTCGAAGTGATTGGTTTTAGGAGACATCATACAGAAAATTAAAAATTAAAGAAAATGGCAAAATTGAAATTATCGGGAAAAGAGCTAAGGGCGATAGGCTATCCGGAAGGACCCGTAATCAGTCTAGCGATGAATCTGATGGAAAAAAGTTACAAATATGTCGAAAAGGAGGAAGTAATGAATATTTTAAAAAGCGTACTGGCTTCTCCTGTGGAATTTACTGGGGATGCGGTGCTGGCTTTGATTGCCGAGCAATTGATGCCTAAAGAAAAAAACAGAGCTAATATTGTTCTGATGAATGACGCCGGGATACATATCAATGTGTTTGGCGCTGAACAGATCGAACAGGGAGCGATGCATCAGATGGAACAGGCGTCTAAATTGCCTATATCTATTGCCGGAGCTCTAATGCCCGATGCACATGCGGGGTATGGACTGCCGATTGGAGGCGTATTGGCAACAGAAAATGCTGTTGTCCCTTATGGTGTAGGCGTGGATATTGGGTGCAGGATGTGTCTTTCTGTGTTTGACATTGATCCTAGGGAACTTGTTCAGCGAGAAGCATATTTCGTTCGTGAACTGAATGAAGCAACCCTGTTTGGCAGCGGAAAGGATTTCGAGCATTTTATCCCACATGAGGTAATGGATAGGACGGAGTTTGGCCAAATAGATCTCTTGAAAAGACTGAAAGGAAAGGCTGCCAAACAACTTGGGTCCTCAGGTTCGGGCAATCATTTTGTTGAATTTGGCACAGTACGAGTTACTGAGCAAGACGAGATTTTGGGCCTCGACGCTGGTAACTATTTGGGATTGTTATCCCATTCAGGATCAAGGGGTCTTGGTGCAAATATCGCCAATCACTATACCCGGATTGCTAGGGATAAACGAAGACTTCCAGGAGATGCGGCTAATTTGGCATGGCTCAGACTGGATGAAGAGGCGGGGATCGAATACTGGATGGCCATGAACCTTGCTGGAGACTATGCTTCTGCATGTCACCATGTGATACATGAAAAAATCGCTGTGCGCCTTAAGAGGCATCCTATTAGAAGGGTAGAAAACCATCACAATTTTGCCTGGAAGGAGGTACATGAAGGAAGGGATTTGATTGTTCATCGGAAGGGCGCTACACCAGCCGGCAAAGGGATATTGGGAGTGATTCCTGGATCTATGACCGCGCCTGGATATATTGTCAAGGGCAAAGGCCAATCTGCCTCTCTTTTTTCCGCGGCACATGGAGCCGGAAGGATTATGAGCAGAAGCAATGCATTAAAATCCATTACCCATCACCTACTCAGGGAAACTCTAGAAAAAAATGGAGTCAAACTGATTGGCGGCGGCCTTGATGAAGCACCCCAGGCATATAAAGACATCGAAAAAGTGATGAAATCCCAGCAACAATTGGTCGATGTCGTGGGGACGTTCATTCCAAAAATCGTGAAGATGGATGGTGCAAAAAATAAGCTTTGGGGAAGACGAAAAGAAGATACAGTTTTTGTAAACGGAGAATAAGTAGGTTGGTGAGGTAGCAAAGATGGTCATTGCGTTTGTCTGAAAATCAGAGTATGGCAGTTCGAGTCTGCCCCTCACCACTACTGGCCCATAGTGAAACGGAAGCACGACAGATTTTGATTCTGTAAGTTCGGGTTCGAAACCTGGTGGGCCATCAATTGAATTAACTGTAATATGCGATTTCTAATTGAATTTGATTAATTATTCGCGAAATACGATCCGGATGAGCGAATTGTATACTAATTTCTCTCTGTTTTGCGTAAATTCAAATGAAAGAAAAATTTCGGACTTTCATCTAAAGGGTTTTACTTAGGCGCGTTTTGGGCTTTCGTAGAGTCCCATATTAGACGTAAAGTTAGATTTAGCCAAAATAGATTTTGAAATTTATCCAAATCCGACTTCCGATTTGGTTACGTTTAGTTACCCAACTGCAACAAAAGATGAAGAAATTCGAATTATTGATAACTGTGGGGAAATTGTTAGAATCATACGAGCTCCAATGAGCAGCACATCTAAAACAATTTCAATATCTGGACTGTCTAAAGGAATATATACAGTTCAGTTTTTGGGAAGTAAATTAACTATCAAGAAATTGCTCATATATTAATAACCTGTGATTCAAACAAAGATAGATGCTGATGGGGAAAACCATTTACTATTGTTCATAAAGCCAAACCATCACCTCTTAATTTGAAAATCGAATATTGATGGTATGGTCATCCTTGTTATTTTTTAATAAGATATTTTGCCTATGTCAAATGACCCAAAAAATTATATAGGTCAAGAAAATATTTTGATAATAGGCGGGGTCAGACTAGATTTTGATGGCAAAAAAGTAAAAGATGTAATCGAAATTTCTGACATGATAATTTTACTTGCGGGCAATCTTTATGGCGGATATCCAAATGAGAATGTTTATGGTGTGAGCTTACAAAAAAAAAGAATTGAGTGGCAAATATCTAAGTTAGAATTTACAACATTTGACAATGAAACTTTTTGCCCCTTTGTTGAAATGAGGATTTTCGGTAATCTGCTAATCCTGATCAATTGGTGCGACATCTATCTGATAGTAGATCCCTTAAACGGGGAAATATTATTTAGAAGCGAGCCTAAAAAATCTTAGAACTCGTATGCGTCATTTTTTTTTGATTGAGTTTTGTCTCCTCTTATATTTGGTATATTCGAATCCTCATGTATTATATTGTCTTCGCTTTATTTTATCTGCTTTCCCTTCTACCGATGCGGATATTGTATATCATTTCAGATGGGATATACGGGGTTGTTTATTATCTAATTGGCTACCGGAAGAAGGTAGTGATGCAAAACCTTGAAATAGCATTTCCGGAAAAATCAAACCGGGAACGGGTTAAAATCGCCAAAGCATTTTATCATAACCTACTTGATTCCTTTATAGAGACCATTAAATTGGTTAGCGCTTCCAGGTCATTTCTAGAAAAAAGGGTAACTGCCAACTGGGAAGTGCTCGACCCTCTATTTAAAGCCGGTAAAAGTTGCCAGCTTCACCTCGGACATACATTCAACTGGGAATGGGGTCATCATGTGTTGAGCAACCACACAAAATATCAGGTACTCGTTGTGTATATGCCGCTCAGCAATGGTGTGTTGGAAAAATTGATGTATCGTTTACGTACTCGCTATGGCAATAAATTTATTGCGGCAGGTAAAATGAGTAAATCCATGGAAGCATTTAAAGAAACCCAATATCTACTGGGCCTTGTTGCTGACCAGAGTCCGGGCAACCTCAATAATGCTTACTGGATGAATTTTTTTGGTCGGCCTACGGGATTTGTGTCAGGTCCGGAAAAAGGAGCAAGAGCCGGAAATTTACTCGTGTTGTTTACTTCGATTGTAAAACCAAGGCGTGGCTACTATCAGGCCGTTTTGGAAGTTGCCTCTGAAGATCCCTGTGTTTTGGAGGAGGGCGAACTGACGTTGCGATATGCCCATTACATGGAAAAAGCCATTCGTGCGCATCCTGAAATGTGGTTGTGGAGCCATCGAAGATGGAAACACAGTTGGAATTCAGCATATGCAAAAAATTGGATCGGAGAGGGACTACCCGGTGGTGAATAATATGGGGTATGAAATGGGCCGATGCGATTAGAAATCTGCTTTGACTCCGTCGCTATGGTTTATTCTTGTCCAACAAAGCGATAGCCGATTCCAGACACCGTGGAAATATGTGTTGTTCCCGGCTTATCCTGATGAATTTTCTTTCGCAATTGGGCGACAAATACCCTTAAATATTGCAGCTGATCCAGGAATTGGTCTCCCCAGATTTCGCGCAGAATAAATTGGTGTGTCATCACACGCCCTTCATAACGGGTAAACAAGACAAGAAGGGCGTACTGTGTCTGGGTGAGGGGAACAAGGTTTCCATTTACCTTTAATATCTGGGATCCTAGATCCAACTCAAAATCCTTGTACGAAACGACTTGATTATTTTCTTCCCTATTGACGTCTCGTAGGGCCGTTCTGATGCGAGCCAATAATTCACCGGTCCGGAATGGTTTTACCAGGTAATCATTGGCGCCGTTATCTAATGCCCGTATGATATCTTCCTCCTTATCTTGTACAGAAAGGATAATTAATGGAGTACTGCTCCATTCCCGTAGATTCCGTAAAGTAAGGTGCCCATTCTGATCGGGTAAACCCAAATCCAACAAAATGAGATCAGGATTTTTTTGACTGGCTAGTACAAGTCCTTCTTTGGCGGTGGCGGCCTGCAAGATATTATATCCGTGAGACTCAAGGGTTATCTGCAAAAGCTTTCGGATTTGCAGTTCATCATCAATGACCAGAATTTCGTTGTTCATGTTTTTCATCCAGGGTGGTGTATAGTTGTTCAGATGGTATTTTAATTCGAAATCTCGCGCCGCCTTCTTTGCGGTTCTCCAGTTCAATCTGGCCGCGATGGGCATGGATAAATCCTTTCACAATGGACAATCCCAGTCCGGTACCACCGGATTTAGAATGCTTTAATCTGTAAAATTTATCAAATACAAAAGGTATTTCTTCTTCCGGGAACCCAGGACCGTCGTCTTCAACCAATAGATGCAGGGAGGATCCATCTGTACTAGCCGAGATGAGAACAGTTGAATTTTCTGGAGTATACTGGGATACGTTATGACTTAAATTATAGAGTACTTGTTCCATCAGTCCGTAATCCAGATTAAATAGTGGAAAATTATCGGGAATTTTGCTTTCCAGGTGGTGATTTTTTGCTGACTCCTGCACACGTAAAAAGACAGACTCTACCAGTTCAGTTAAATTACACCAATTCTTTTTGATTTCCAGGAATCCGGATTCAAGCCGGGACATATTCAGCAGATTTTCTACCTGGCGGTTCAAGCGCAATGAAGCAATAGATATTTCAGTCACGAGACTTCCTTTCATTTCTTCATTCAGGTGAGAAGGGACCATCATCAGATTATCAGATGCCGCAATTATGGTGGATAGCGGCGTTCTGAATTCATGAGAAAGTGAATTGAGTAAAGTGTTATAAAGCCTGACGGTCTCCAGCCGTTCTTCTTTTTGTCGGGCGAGTTTTTCGATTTGTCGGATTTTGGTAGTCAGTACGGCATTGATCAATGCAATTAAAAAGTACATGGAAAGCATGATTTTGTCTTCCGTGTTGCCTACTCGAAAATTGAATCGGGGCAGAAGAAAAAAGTAGTCCCAGATCAGGGCGCTCAAAGTGGCGGCCAGCAATACCGGCAAAATGTCAAAAAACATGGCGATGAGGGATAGAACCAGCAAAAGAATAAAGGCAGATCCTTCGGGGCCAATATAACCGGATAAAAGAAAACATATACCGGAGACCGCACAAATGCAACCCGCACTGATCAAGTATTCCATACTGCGATTGATCGTGAGGCCGGTCGTAAATTTTTTTTCTCGCATGAACGATTTTAATATGTCTTTTTATATAAAAAAGGAAGCCATTTCAGCTTCCTTTTCCTCTTAAAAACACCAGCAGCAACTTTTCGGGGCTGAGCGCTCAACTATACTTCCATTAAAATAGCCCTCAATGATTTGAGGGTTCCAATTCTCTGAACCCGGTGCGATGACCAGCCAGTATCGTAGTGGAACCATATTTTTCATCGTGCTGGCTGATATCCAGCCCTTCTTCTTCTTCTTTGTTGCTCACGCGCAGCGGCACAATAAAATTGATCAGTTTGAAAATCAAAAAGGAGACGGTAAAACTGTAAACGACCGCAATCAGCATGGCTTTCAATTGGATCAGAAAAAACCCCATGTTCCCATAAGCCCAACCATCATTTCCAGCCGCATTTACCGCCTTGGTAGCAAAGATCCCGGTCATCAACATCCCAACCATGCCGCCCAACCCGTGGCAAGGAAAAACATGAACAACGAAATTCTGGTCATTGATGATGAACTGCAAATCCGAAAGCT